>CADCPV010000406.1 GCA_902803345.1 uncultured Eubacteriales bacterium
AATTGACCCACCAGGAACCTGTCCCCAACTGGGTCAATTATGCATACCACTGTGCCTGGGCGTTCCAGAGCTGTGCATACTTTCCTCCAGCGTCTGAGAGCAGCGACTCGTGCGTGCCGTTCTGGATGATGGAGCCGTCCGAGAAGACGGCAATCTCGTCGCAGAAACGGCAGGAACTTAGACGATGACTGATGAATACGGTTGTCCGGTCCTCTGCGATTTCGTCGAATTTCGAGTAAACTTCCGCTTCCGCCACCGGATCCAGAGCGGCTGTTGGTTCGTCGAGGATCATAAATGGCGCATCCTTGTAGATGGCGCGCGCGATCGCGATCTTCTGCGACTCTCCGCCCGAGAAATCCACGCCCGAAGCATCGTAATCCTTCGTGATGAAGCTGTCAAGTCCATCCGGGAGTTCTGAGAGCCGCTCCGAAAAGCCGGCCCGGGAAAGCGCATCCTCTGCGCGTTTCCGATCATAATCACTGCCCGATGCGACGGCTTCCCCAAGCCTGAATGCCGGCAGGCAGAAATCCTGGAACACGACCGAAAATACGGAAAGATACTCGCGGTAATCATACTTCCGGATATCGATGCCGTTCAGGAGAATCTCCCCCTCCGTCGGATCATAGAGCCGCGCAAGGAGTTTAATAAAAGTGGTCTTTCCGGAGCCGTTTTCGCCGACAATTGCAAGACGTCTTCCGATCCGGAAGCTGTAGTTTACGTTCCGAAGCGCATAGGTGTCGCTCCCCGGATACCGGAAAGAAACATTCCGGAACTCAATCTCGTAATTGCGGTCCCGGCGCTTTTCGATCGTAAGACTTCCCTGATACATCGGGTCCGGGAGATCCAGGAATTCAAAGTTTTTCTTCAGGAACCAGGCATTCGCACGTGATTCGCCGATGATGCCGCCGCTCTCCGCGAGTCCTGCGAAAAGTTTGACGGCTGCAGCAATATACTGCGTGACAAGTCCGACACCAAACGCGCCGCCGAGAGCCTTTAAGCCCACAAAAGCCGCAATCAGTCCGGTGAGAAGCACCGAAAGCGCCGATGCAACTGCAAGAGAAATCCCGACCTTTCCGCGTGCTTTTACCGCAAACGGTCCCTGCGAGCTGAAAGTTCCCGTCTTATCGGACGCAAAGCGGTCTGAAAAAGCGACCTGTTGATAGAGCCGAAGATCCGCATCCGCATGGCTGTAGAGCGCAAGATACAGAAAATGTCCGAAGAGCCGGTTCCCGGCCGAATGTTCATCCGCATTTTCGTACCAGTAGTTTTCCGCCCAAACGGTGATGCTCTGGGACACGAAGGCAAATGCCGCGAAAAGAAGAAGCACAGCCGCCGCAAACAGCGGATGATTCAGGAAACGAAGCGGCGAGCTCTCCGAGACCTTTGCCGTAAACAGCGAAACCGTCAGAATGATACCGCCGAGCATCGTGACAAGAGACCGGAGCATTTTGACGAAACCATCCATTGAGCGGATAAAACCGTAGCCGCCGCCGTTAGTATACTGCCGGAGCTCCGAGAGAAGCGCCTGCGTTTTCGGGTCGTCCGCGACAACAAAGTCGGCTGACAGAAGCTTTTCCTGCCAGATCCGGATTGTTTCGACATAAGTGCCTTCATCATAATAGACGCTCATAAAACGCTTCAGTGCAATTGAGATAAAGGTCCCGAGCGCCGTTACAAAAAGCGTCAGAATGACAAGCGTCCGGATTTCCGGAACCGGCGCGTCCTCTGTAAGTGCCGTAATGATCCGTGCCGAAAACCAGACCGGGATGTAGACGAAGCCTGCATTCCATACAGTTGAAAGGATCACGGAAAGCACCATTTTGGGTGATTTTCTGTACAAAAGGCGCAGCATCCGAATGTATAGGGAAATGGTTTCCCGGAGGCTGACCTTCTTTTCCTTATCGGACATCCGGATCACCCCCTTCCGACGCATCTTCCTGGTAGTATTTTGCCTGAACTTCAAAGAGTTCCGCGTAAATCCCGCCTTTCTTTATGAGTTCTTCGTGCGTTCCTTCCTCCGCAATCTTTCCGTCCGCAATCATCAGAATCCGGTCACAGAAACGGGTCGAAGCAAGCCGGTGGGAAATGAACAGGGAAGACTTTCCCTTCGTAAATTCGCCGTATTTCCGGTAAATATCTTCTTCCGCCAAAGGATCCAGCGCTGCCGTCGGCTCGTCTAAAAACACGAATGGCGCATCCTTGTACAGCGCCCGTGCAAGGATCAGCCGCTGCGTCTCACCGCCCGAAAACTCGACGGCATCCGGATAGACTGTCCGGTTCAGAAGGCTCCGCTCCTTTTCCGGGAGCGAATTGATTTTCTCTGAAAGTCCCGCATCGGAAACACATTTCCAAAGCTTCTCCTGATCAATCGTCCCCGTCGTCTGGGCGATATTTTCCGCAATTGACAGCCCCAGAATGTTGAACTCCTGGAACACCGCTGAAAACAGGTCATAATACTTTTCCCGGTTGTACTTCCGGATGTCAGTTCCGTTCAGGGTAACCGTACCTTCCGTCGGATCCAGGAAGCCTGACAAAAGCTTTACGAGCGTCGTCTTCCCGGCACCGTTTAAACCCACGACCGCAAGCTTCTCACCCGGGCGAAGACACAGAGAAATGTCGTGAAGCGTATCCTCTGCGGCATCCGGATAGCGGTAGGAAACATGCGAAAGCTCAATTGTATACTCGGCTGACTTCGGAATCTCCTCCCCGTTCTCAAATCGGAAGGGCTCCGGAAACTCCAGAAACTCCCGCACCTGCGACAGGTTCAGGCTGTGCCGGTTCAGCGTAATCAGGTTCTCCGCGATGCCGCTGACAAAGGCTGCAAAGCCGTCAATCGCCGTGAAAAGAAGCAGGAAAGAGGCAATGTCCAGGTTTCCCACGAGCACCTGGCGAACCAGGTATGCGTAGGCAAGACCGTTCCGAAGGAAAGTCAGCACGAGATCCAGTACACCCGCTAAAAGCTCCCGTCCGGAGGCCTTCCGGTGAAAATCATAAATGCTCTGAAGCGCTTTTTCCGAAAGCTCCGCGATCCAGGGCTTCAGGCCGAAAATCCGGATATCCTTCATCATCCGCGGCGCCACAACGTCGCCGTACTCCATCAGATAGAATACTTTTTTCTCTTCCTTTATCAACGCGTCCCGGTTTTTGTAACGGTACTGCGAGAGGCGGCTGCCGCAGAAGAACACCGCAAGGGACAGCGCCGTAAGAAGGATCGGAATCCAGAAGGGCAGGCGCTCCATCAGGAGCAGGTAAACGATAAAGCCAAGAAGATTCCGTAAAAAGAGCTCCAGATTCTTCCAGACAGCCTCCGTGGAGCCCTGGTTCGAGTTTGTCTGTGCCACGGTATGTTCTTTCAGCTTCAGGAAACGTTCATCCAGAAGGTTGGAAAAAGAAGTCCCGGCGCATTTCCGGTTCGCGCGCGCCGTGATTCCGACGCGCACTGTGATGCGCGGGAACAGCTGGTTTGCTTCCAGGTAACGGTTCAGCGCTGCCGGCACGAGCATTGCCGCGACAAACAGCGCGATCGTGACCGCAAGTTCACCGATACTCCCCTGTTTCTCCAGCACTCGGATCACCGCCGGAACAAAAAGCATCCCCGCTGTCTGCTGCCAGACTGCCGTCACCGAAAGCCCCGCCACTGTCAGCGGCACTTTCAGCTCCCGCTCTTCTTTCGAGAGCCGGAGCATCCAGGCGGTATTCTGCAGCAGATTGTATTTTGGCTTTTCTTTATTCACAAAACCGCCTCCTTTCCATGATGGAGGAAGTGTAGCACAAAACCGCAGAGACTGAGCTTTTCGGGGACGAAAGGCCTTTTTGGGGGGATGACAGGTAAATCCCGGAGGCGAGTTCCGAAAACGCTTCGATGTAAGTATACCCGAGCCGAGGGTTATTACCTGTCTTCTGAGGCGACCTGGAACCGTCGCCGAGGGGGACAGGTAATCCCGCAGGCGAGTTAATCCGCTACTCCTGCGGGAGGAGAACCTCGGTTGTAAAGGCCCCCTCCTCGGAGTTTCGGGAGAGGTAACCGCCGTTTTCGGCGACGATCGTGTCAATCCGGATAAGCCCGTAGCCGTGGCCGCTCCCTTTGGATGAGGCAAAGCGCCCGCTGCTTTTCCGGAGCTTCCCGCCGGCTGTGAAATTCGTAAAATGAATATACAGCTGACTCCCTTTCATGTCCATATAGACGCGGATCAGCCGCTTTTCCTCCGGCAGTTCCATTGAAGCGTCGATTGCATTGTCGAATAGATTTCCGAGGATCACGCACAGATCCACTTCAGAAATCTTCAGTTTATAGGGAATCTGCGCATCCGCCTGCACCGTAATCCCCTTGCTTCGGGCGAGGGAAATCTTGCTGTTCAGGATCGCGTCCGTCATCGCATTTCCGGTCTTGATCACCGGTTCAACCGTCGCAAGATCTGTATCCAGTGCATCTAAATACCGCCGGATCGCCTCCAGATCCCCCTCCGCCGCATAAGCCTTCATGCTCTGGATATGGCTTCGAAAATCATGGCGCCAGCCGCGCATCTGATGATACATCGTATCCACTTCCTGAAAGTGGGTCTGAAGAAGTTCCCGCTGGTAGTGTTCCAGCTGCTTATCTGCCCGAATTCTTCGGAAAGCCGGTTTTTTCATAGCCTTTTAATCAGCTCCCTGTTCAGTTCATCATATTTTCCGCCCGGAAGATCCAGCCCGGTTCCGTCCCGAAGCATAATCTGATCATGGCTCACCCGGCTGACTTCGGTCAGGTTCAGCAGAAGCGAGCGCGAAACCCGGTAGAAGCGCTCATCCGCGAGCTCCTGTTCCAATTCCCCGAGCGGCTTTTTGACGGTATACGAGCCGCTTTTCGTGTGCACGGTGCTGTAATTCCGGTACACCTCCACGTACTGAATCGCCCGGAGCGGCACCAGATTCACTTCTCCTGCGTATTCAAGTGCAATCATCCGCTCGTTTGTCCGAAACTTCAGGGCTGCCCGCTCCAGGACCTCCGACAGTTTCTCGGCCCTGACCGGTTTCAGCAGGTAATGCAGCGCCTCCACCTCATAGCCTTCCGCAATATAGTCGGAATAACCGCTGATGAAAACGATCTGTACCGCCGGATTCTCGCTGCGGATCCTCTTCGCAAGGCTGACGCCGTCAATCTGTCCCATTTCAATATCCAGGAGAAGGATCGCAAAATCCTTCTCCTCCTCATAGTGAAACAGGAAGGCTTCCGCAGAGGGGAAACTCTGAATCCCAACGCTTTCCCCGGACGCCTCCGCCCAGTTTCTGACCAGTTTTTCGATATACCTGCGGTCTTCTTCGCTGTCATCACACAACGCAATTTTCAGCTGCATCGATCTGCTCCCTTCTGTCGTGTCAGCGGTATCATACCATAATTTCCGGGAGATGTAAATGCGGGTGATCCATTCAGGGACAGGTACCAAGTGGGTCAGTTCCGACCCTCGCCTGCGAGATAGATGTCCCCCTTCGGTGACGGTTCCAGGTCATGAGGAAACGCTACCTGAAAGAGCAACATCCGGTGATCTTTTCCGTGCTCTTGCTATCTGGGAAAATGTATCCGCATCTAATGGAAATCGACGAGGCCTGCGAGGGCAGAACGGAACTGATTGTCCTGCAGAT
>CADCPV010000407.1 GCA_902803345.1 uncultured Eubacteriales bacterium
AAGGTTCCGGTTCCGCAGTATATCTGGGCAGTAAACGCGGCAATCGCTGATTTCCGGAAGAAGGGACAGCGTGTCGGTTGGACTCCGAAACCGAATGATTACTATGTATGCGATCCGCTTCAGGGCGACTTCACCGATTTCTCTCTGGAAATCCCGACGATGGTCGGTACGGTCATTGCGGAATTCGGCATGATTAAAGACTACGGCGTGAGAGCAGAACTTACGATTGAAGAGCGTGAGAAATATGTGAAGGAATACTACGGCGAAGAGGGCGGAGAGAAGATACTTGCCGAATACCGGGAACAGTATCCCGGGAAGAACGAGATCTACGCGGTCGACCTCGACGGCATGTTCCTGCCCGCAACTGTGGACTATGTAAAGAAAAAATCCGCTGAAGCGAAAGCCCCGGTCTACAATTACATCTTTGCGAAGGTATTCGACTACGACACCGGACGCGCCGCATGGCACTGTTCGGATATCCCGTATTTCTTCCACAACGCGGAGCTGATTCCCCTGTGCCATCAGGGCGATTATGAGAAGCTCGACCGCGAAATGTCCTCAGCCTTCGTGAACTTCGCAAAGACCGGCGATCCAAATGGCGAATATGTGCTTCCCTGGGAGCCCTGCAAAGAAGGCCGCATGGTAACGATGGTCTTCGACGACGAGTCCCATACGAACGTCAACATGCAAGATGTGCTTCTGCCGCTTGTAAAGCAGTATAAGCCGCCGTTCCATTTCGAACCGCCCGTTGCCGATAACGACGACGAAGAATCCGGAAGTGCATGGGTATTTTAAGGAGGAGTGATATGGCAGAAAAAAGACAGTCGCAGGAGCGTTTCCTGCAGACGAAGATGTATGATGTTACACTGAAGCTGGATCCGGCGGATGTGAAAGAAGAAATTAAGACTGTCGGGGTTCTGGGCGAGTTCCTGTTCTACTGGTCCAATTTGAAGGGCAATACAGACGAGCAGGGCATGGTTGAGAATGATCCGAAATATCCGCCCGCAAAATTCAAACCCGGCATGTCGCAGATCGGCGGCCGCTATTATCAGGAAATGAAGCTGAACAAGAAAACGGGTCTCTATGAGACGACACTGAAGCTTCCGGCGGGCATGTACCCCTACGGATTCCTGGTGAACGGCGAAGTTGGTGATCCTTCCGATGATCCGCGCATGTCCTGGCAGAATTTCATGACCAAAGACGGTTCCTATCATGCGCTGAAGGAATTCAAGCCCTGGATTTTTGATCCGAAGAATCCTCCTTTCGCGCCGACGAAGGACGGCACTCAGATGAATTCCGAGCTTTATGTCGGAACGCCGGACGACTATCCCTGGCTGCCTGCGACAAATCCCGCGGTCAAGGGCCTTGCAAGCTATGTGAGCTATAAGGATATCGAAGGAAATGACCGGACGATGGGCGTATATCTGCCAGCAGGCTATGACAAAGACTACGAATATCCGGTCATTTTTGTCTCCCACGGCGGCGGCGGAAACGAAGCCGACTGGTTCTCGCAGGGCGGACTGGTGAATATCATGGACAACCTTGTGGCATCCGGAAGGACAGAGCCCGCGATCGTCGTCACGATGAACAACTCTGTCTACGACTGGGACTTTGCGAAGATCGACCAGAATATGATTCAGTGCATCCTGCCGTACCTTCGGACGGTGTATTCGATCACCGAAGATCCCGACTGGATGGCTTTCTGCGGCCTTTCGATGGGCGCCATCACGACGATGTACACTTATATGCATCATCCGGAGCGATTCCACTATTTCGGCGCGTTCTCGGGCGGCTTCTGCGGCGGCGAAGGCTTCACGCTCGAAAACCCGCACCTGAAGGACGTGACGCTCCTGATCGGTTCGGCGGAAGAGGATATCGCCTACAACGAGCGGGAGATCGGCGTTCCGCCGACCATCCGTGCGCTCAAGGAAAAAGGCCTTCCGTACATTCCTTACTTTGTCACCGGCTCGCACGACTGGTTCTGCTGGCCGCAGATGTTTACTTATTTTGCAAGCGAAGTGCTGTGGAAATAAACACGGATATTCATTGATGCAGCAGGGCACCGGAGCTGAGACCGGTGCCCTGCTGTTTCAAATCCTGAAATTGTATTCGACGGCAGGAGAAGACGAATCATGGCACATATGATATGCTGTATGTATCCGGGCAGAGCCCGTCTGATTGGAGGAAAACTGAAATGCCAAAAAGTAAGAAGCTGAAAATCATCATTGCGATAGTCTGCATTTCCTTCCTGCAGGGGTTGCAGCACAGCGTTACGCCGATGCTTCAGAGCATTCAGAACGCGTTTCCGGAGGTTAAGACAAGCCTTGTGCAGATGCTCGTCTCCGGGCCGGGTCTTCTCGCGATGGCGGTTGCGCTTTTATCGGGGATTCTGGTCACGAAAATCAGCAAGAAAAAGCTCCTTCTGATCGCTTCCGTGATTGCGCTTGTCACAGGCTTTCTGCCTTTCGTACGCGAAAGCTTTGCGCTTCTTTTTGCCTGCAGGATTGTCTACGGAATTACGCTCGGACTTGCGATGTCTTTAAACGGCGTTATAGTCGCGGACTTCTTCGAAGGCGAGGAACGTGTGCAGGTCATGGGAATCCAGGCGGCTTCGGTCGGCGCGGGTATGATGATCATCAACGCGGTCTCCGGCGCGCTCGGCTCTTCCGACTATCATATGTCCTACTGGATCAATCTGATCGCACTAATTGCTTTTATCCTGCTTTTTATCTGCCTTCCGGACACGGGAAAAGTAGTGACAGATAAGGAGAACCGGATTACGCTCAATAAAGAAGTGTTCATTATGGGCGCGGTCGGAATGTTCTTCTTCCTGTTCCTGATCACCTTCAATACCAATATTTCCATGCATATCGGCGGCAAATACGCCGGAAACAGCGGTTTTGCGGGGATTGTGAATGCAGTATTTTCGCTGATCCAGATCGCTGCGGGCTTTGTCCTCGGCATGATCACGAAACTCTGCAAGAAGCAGACCGCGACAGCAGCGCTTTTGTCTTTTGCCATCGGCGCGGTGATCCTTGTGCTGTTCCCGGCGAATGCGGCGATGATTCTAGTCGGAGCGCTTTTCTGCGGCTTCTGCCAGGGCATTTTCATGCCGACCGGAATGGT
>CADCPV010000408.1 GCA_902803345.1 uncultured Eubacteriales bacterium
AGACGCGAACTTAAGGAAGAGTTGGGCGTTGACGTCGAGCTCATATGCAAGATAGGGGTTGTCAGCGACTTTTATAATCTGATTCACAGGCATAACATCAATAACTATTTCCTGTGCAGAACGATATCATTTGGAGACAAACAGCTGACGGAAGATGAAAAAGAGAAGTTTCACCTTTCGACTTTAAAATTAAAGTATGAGGAAGCCCTCGCGGAATATGAAAAATGCAGATGCAGCAAACTTGGAAGACTTGTTGCAGACAGGGAGGTCCCTGTTCTTAAGAGGGCAAAGGAATTGCTGCAGGAGAAATAATGCGGATCGCGATTCCGAGGAAGGATACACGCTGCCAAAAGCTCTGTAAAATTGGGTTTTTGCAGCTGTTGTCTGTTTCCGGGAACCCGATCCGCTGAAGCGAAAAAAGGAGGGAGAATGAAAAAGCAGATTGTTGAACGCTTTTTGGGCATTGGCTGCGCATGGACGGATCAGCTGGGAAATGTATCCGCAGAATACTATGGGGTTGCAGATACAGAAAGCCGGACGCCCGTTGATGAGAGTATCATTTTTCCGGCGTGTTCACAGGCGAAGAAGGTATTTTGACATCGCAGGGCTGGGGTGAAAACGGTCAGTGCATAATGAAAATGAATTGCCGTACCCGGGAAATCTCCGTTGTCATGACCAATCGGAATCCCGGAGTCGATCAGACGGAATCCGGTGTTGAATGGCTCGTAAACAGCTTTACAAAGAGGTGAGGAGTGAAAATCGAAAAATGCTTTTTTGGAGATGCCGGCAGACTGGCAGAATTGAACAAGCAGCTGATTGAAGACGAAAAAAGCGACAATCATATGGATATGGAAGAATTGAAGTCCAGAATGGAAACGTTTCTACGGACGGATTATAATGCATATTTCTTTCTTGAGGAAAATGAAGTGGTTGGATATGCCCTGGTCAATGTACATACCAGACCAGTATACCTCAGGCAGTTTTTAATCGAGAGAAAATACAGGAGAAATCATCTCGGCAGCGAAGCCGTTAAACTACTGCTCAAAAAACTGGATGTATCTGAAATGGATACCGAGGTTCTTTCCTGGAACGAAACCGGCTTGAAGTTTTGGGAAAGCTGCGGATTTTCCGAGAGAAGCAGATATATGAGATTATCCATGTAGATTTGCGATTTGCTGTTATGATAGAAACATCCAGGGTTTATAAATAAAAACGGATGAAAAATGCTGTACGATATTGTCTGTACATTGAATGGAGAGTAAAGGAATACAAAATGATAGAAACGGAAAGGCTCCTGCTCCGGGAGTATACGATGGATGATTTTGATGCACTGTATGAAATCATGTCTGATAGGGAGACGATGCAGCATTATTCTGCTCCATTTGATAAAGCAAAGACGAGACGCTGGATCGAGTGGAATATAGATAATTATTCAAAGTATGGATTCGGACTGTGGGCAGTTGTTTTAAAAGAAAGCGGTGTGTTCATTGGGGACTGCGGCATTACCATTCAGACTATTGATGGGGAGCACCTGCCGGAAATCGGCTATCATATCCATAAGAATTATTGGAGACGCGGATTTGCCAAAGAAGCCGCAAAGGCCGTACTGGACTGGGCTTTTGAGAACACGGATTATCCATCATTATATTCGTACTGTAAATATACGAACGAAGCATCATACAAAACAGCAGAAGCAATCGGTATGCATTTTGAAAAAGAGTATCATGACGAGGTTAACAAAGTCACACATGTTTCTGTAATCCATAGAGCGGCAACAAGAAAACAGCTGGCGCATGTCGCAAAGTCTATGGCACAGCTTCCGTTCCATGGTTTTGCGGAAGGGGAAGAAACAAATCTGGAACCGATTGTTCAACCGTTTCCAAAGTGGACGGTCGAAGAAGCCGACAAACTGTGGTGTGCTGCATTTGTGTATTATTGCTGCAGGGAAGCGGGTTTCGAGATCCCGATACGTCCGAACGAATGCAAAAGCTGCCATCTTGCAGGCTGTATCGCTTGGGAAGAATTTGCGGCAGGTGATTCACGGATCGAGTTTCATAAAGGCAGAGAAGAATTTACGCCGGGACCGGGTGACATTGTTCTTTATGACCGAGTATTTGAAAATCGGGAACATGATCATATCGGAATCATCATTGAAAAGCATGGAAATACGATCATTGCTGCAGAAGGCAATATAAACAACAGATCAGGAATCATAGAGCGGCCTGTTGATGAGCATATTCGTGCTTTTATCCGAGTTCCCGACGGTTATAGATACTAAGAAAAAAGGAAAGATCCGATAGATTTGTTAATGAGACAATCAGCGAAATAATAGGCATGAAAGTTGTGTTAAGCCGTGATATAGACTGGCTTCTTTCGGAAGAAGCATTCTCGCTTTAT
>CADCPV010000409.1 GCA_902803345.1 uncultured Eubacteriales bacterium
GACGATGCTTCGGAGACCTTTGATATCCGTGAATACCGCGCGGGCGACAGCATTTCCCGACTGCACTGGAAGCTGACGGCGAAACGCGACATTCCGATGCTGCGGGAGTTTTCCAGAGAAGACAATGCACGCTTCCTGTTTGTTCTGGGGCTTACGGAACGCCGGCAGGAGCTGTTTCACCGTGTTGTCGGAAACTACTATGGCCTTGCCTCCTCGCTTCCCGAGGATCAGAACGGCCATGTCGTGCTGTTCGAGGATCCGAAGGGAGACCTGACGGAGATTCCGGTGGAAGACGCGAGAGAGCTCGAAAACGCGCTTTTAACGGTCTTTTCGGCTTTCCAGCAGACAGATACGGGAGAGGCCGGCGAAAGCCCGGAAAAGGCCCTTTTTTCGCCTCACAGCGCCGAAGAAATCCTCGAAGAGTATCATCAGCGCTTCGGGGCACGGCGTTTTATCAGGGAATTCGTGGTAACGGACGAAGAACTGTCGGTTCTTTCGGAAAGGTGGAACGAAGATGAAGATTTCTGACCTTTTCCGTAAGAAAACGGCGCGTAAAAACATCCTGCCGGCGCTCCCGATCTTTGACGCCGCGTCGGAGCTTCGCACGGAAGGCGCGATGAAGCTTTCGGGGAAGCGTGCGATTCTTGTCGATGTCCTCCTGGAGCTTCTGATCTCCGTGCTTTCGGGGTACAGCTTTGTCTATGTATTTACATCGGCTTTCGGGCTTCAGGTGCGTGCATACCTGTTCTTCCCGGCGCTGATCCTGCTGTCTTTCATCGTGCTTCTGATAGCACGTGACAAGAAAATCGGTGTCTTCCTGTTCCTTGCGGCAATCGGCGGTGCAGTCGTGTTTTCGATTCTGAAGCTGCAGCTTCTCGTCGGAGAATGCACAGGCATCTATGACCGGCTTGTCAGCGCCTTTGACGAGGCCTACAAGACCGAAACGAGCATTCACTATACGGTTATGCCGGATACGGACGTCACCTTCATTATGATTGTGTTCTCGGTGCTCCCGGTCTGGCAGACCGGTTACAGCTACGGCCGGAACATTCCGCCCTTCATTGCGACGGCCTTCATGCTGATCCCGCCGGTCCTTGCGGCGGTCTGCCTGAAGCCGCCGGGACTTCTTCCGATCGCGGTGCTCGTTTTATGCATTCTGATGCAGGTAATCCTGTGCCGGAGCGAATGTCTCTCGGAGGATCATGAGATGTCCCGCTCCACCCAGCTTCGGATCCGGTTCTTCCTCAGTGCCTCGGCTGCGGTACTTTTGCTGGTCCTGACGCTTTTCTCGGCTTTTCTTGTATTTCCGGCTTTGAAGAAGCCCTTCGCAAAAGCCTCCGATGTCTATTCGAGATCGAGCATTACGGACCTTCTTGCGAAAATCAAGGGAAATCCTTTTGATATCTCCAAGCCCGGTATGAGCGGGGGGGATTTCTCGAACGTCGGCTCCGTTGTCCGGAACGAAAAGACCATCATGACCGTTCAGTTCCAGCAAAACCGGACGGATTCGACCTATCTGCGCGGCTTTACGGGCTCGCGTTATACGGGTGATGCCTGGGAAATCGACGGAGCGCAGATTGATGAAACCATGATGCCGCAGGAGATCGGCTTTTCCGATATCTATACGGGCCGCGTAGACCCGAAGGACGCGAATTTCCGGAATCCCTTCCTCTATGTCAATGCACTGTATTCGGGAACGTACCGGCACAGCACAAATGCGCATAACCTGATATCCATAACCGAAAACGATGACCGGGACGACTATGTTTACCTGCCGTATTTTGTAAACGGCGGAGAGAGCGCCGGCATTTCGTCTGCAGTCTTTGTCTCGGACCTTTATATGACGGAACCCGGGAAAGAGAAGGCAGTTTTCCAGACCGTTTTCGTGGATTCTCTGCATGAGGCGATAGAGATGGCTTCTGCGAAGCAGTACCTGCAGGGGCTGACGCAGCCTTCCGGTGATCCTCTGGTCGGCTACGAGGAGCTTCAGAGCATGATCACACTCCTCCATGACCGCTGGAATATCAACGTGACACAGGATGAAATCCTGCAGAGTCCCTATACCGAGTATGTTGTGAATGACAGCAGCGGCGCGGAAATCCATATGCGGCTTCTGGAGGACTGCGTCATAGCCTATGAGAACCATGCCATCTCGTCAAATCTTGAATCCGGCGCTTCCGCGAGGGTCCGCGATCTTGCAAAGGAAATTGCTGCGGAGTTTCAGATCAGTCCGGATGCGATGGAGTATGAGAAGGCAGTCGAGGCCGTCCGGAAATACCTCTTCAGGCACAAGCAGTATTCGCTGAATCCCGGCGGAACGGCCTCGGACGCGGATTTTGTCGAAGATTTCCTGTTCAACAAGGATTCCGGCTACTGCGTGCATTTTGCATCTGCAGCAACGGTGCTTCTCCGGGAATTAGGCATTCCCTGCCGCTATGTCGAGGGCTACCTGGTGCAGCCGGCAATGTCGGGAGAGAAGGTGGAAATCTCGGACCGGGACGCGCATGCCTGGACGGAGGTCTATATCCGCGGTTTCGGCTGGTATCCGGTCGAGATGACGCTGAGCCGCGAGGATGAACAGGATGTTGCGGAAAGTTCATTTACACTGTCGTCATCGGAAGAACCCGAAACGACGACGGAAACCCTGCCTTCCGTGAGCGAGGACCCGTCGGCGAGTACCGATGCGGCGGTTACGGAATCCGGCGAAGGCAATACGCCCGAGACTTCGGAATCCCCCTACCCGGGCGCTGATCCTTCCAACGGCGGCGGAGAGAACCAGGGCGGCTCCGGGAAAGAACCCTTCCGCCTTCCGGACTGGTTCCTGCCGGTACTGTTGTCGGTCCTTCTTGCAGCAGCCCTGATCGCGGCGGTTCTCTACCTCAGATACCACATCACGCCGCTTGGAAAAATGCGGCTTTCGAGCAATAAAAAAACCTGCCGCAGGATCTACGACAGGATCCGCCGGCAGGCGGGAAGACAGGGGCTTCGGTTCTGTCCGGATTCAAGTTCCGCACAGCTTGCGAAACTGTATCCGGAGATTGATCCGAAGAGACTCTCCGAAATGCAGCGGATCATCAAGGAGGTCTGCTACAAAAAGGAAGAGGCTTCGGAAGAGGATATCAGCTTCCTCTACGGTATTTACGAGGAGCGGCTGCTTATGAACGATCCGTTCCTGCGTAAGCCATAAAGGAGTTGTGGTATCGGGGGTCGTTTGTGACTTCTTTCCCGAACCAGTCCGGTGCAATGAAGCTTTCTGCTTCTTCGACTGAAGGGAACTCCACTTCGGCCATGATCAGGCCTTTCATACAGCCGGAAAAAACATCCAGCTCAATCACATACTCCCCGTAAGGGATTTTGTGGCGGGTTTTCGTGATGACGCGCCCGTCCGCCTTCTCACGAAGGTGCAGATAGGCTTCCTCGGGAAGCTCGAGTTCATACTCTTCGCGGGCCATCATTCCGCCGCTTTTCATGGTCATGATATACCGGTCGCCGGATCTTCGGATCCGGAGGACCGGTTTTTCATTGAGATAGGCCTGTTCGATCTCGACAGAGGGGTATTCCCGGAGGTTTTCCGGGAGCTTCAGAATCAGGAATTTGCGTTCGATTTCCATAAAAGTGCTTCCTTTTCCGGCTGCTTTGTTGTATAATCATAAGTTGAGTGAGTGGATGCTCTGACCTTCTTATTGTAGCGGATTATTCAGGCGCTGTCAAAGCCTTTTCTACAGGGGCAGGAAGGTCCGCATTACAGCACGAAACGGGGGAAAGTATGAAAAGA
>CADCPV010000410.1 GCA_902803345.1 uncultured Eubacteriales bacterium
CCGCAGCTCTGGACCTTTTTTGAGCAGAAGGGATATACAAACTTCTTTGTATTTTCCAATACGGTCTCCGAGCTTTTGGAGGCGAACCTGATCAAAAAGGATGAGGTGCGCTCCGTGCAGCGCTATGAGCTGACGCGGGAGGGAGAAGAAGCACTGTATTATTTCAAGCGTGATATTCCCGAAGGCGTCCGGACTGACATGGACGAGTTCATCAGTGAGAACAAGTTCCAGCTGCGGAATGAAACCGGCGTCATTGCGGACTATCATAAGACCGAGAATTTTGACTGGAAAGTGCACTGTGAAGTCCGGGAGGGAAATGCGGTCGTATTTGAAATCAACCTGACAGTTCCGACGGATGATTTAGCGCGGGTCATCGCCGGGCACTGGAAAGAAAACGCCCAGTCAGTCTATGCGGATGTCATGAACCGGCTGATGTAAAAAAGTACTTGCAATTTCTTTCTGACTGTGTTATATTATCTCAGTTGCTATTATCGCCGCTGTTCGGAAACCAGCGGTAAAAGAAGAGGAGAGCAGAAATGAAAGAAGGAATCCATCCGAAGTATTATGAGTGCAAGGTTACCTGCAACTGCGGGAATACCTTTGTGACCGGCTCCACCAAGAAGGAAATCCACGTTGAAACCTGTGCGAAGTGCCATCCGTTCTATACCGGACAGCAGAGAGCGGTTTCTGCGCGCGGCCGTATCGAACGCTTCAACAAGAAGTACGGCGTCCAGAGCAAATAGGAGTTTTTGGAAAACAGCCACGGAGGTGCTATTTTTGCAGCCTCCGTGGCTGTTTTCTGTTGTGAGGAATCTCATACAGAATCAATTTGGAGAGAAACACGATGAAATTTTCCGGAATCGGCGGACAGGCCGTATTAGAAGGAATCATGATGAAGAACGGGCAGGATTACGCCATCGCGGTCCGCAGGCCCGACGGAGAGATTGAAATCAAAAAGGAGAAGCATGTGAGCTTCCAGGACAAGCACAAATGGGCGAAGTGGCCTTTTGTCCGGGGGATTTTTGCCTTTATCGATTCCCTGTCGCTGGGCATGGATACCTTAAGCTGGTCGGCCTCCTTTGTTGAAGAAGAACCGAAAAAAGACGGGAAAAAGCAGGATACCGGCAAAAAGGAAAAATCCGCGGGGCTCAGCAAGGCAGAGACGGTCATTACGATTATTGTCGCAGTTGTTCTTGCGATCGGTGTCTTTGTGGTGCTTCCGACCTACCTTTCAAACCTGCTGAAGAAATGGATCTCTTCGATGACCTTGATCGCGGTTCTGGAGGGCGTAATCCGGCTTGTGATCTTTATCGCCTATGTGTCGCTGATTTCCCTGATGAAGGATATCCGGCGGGTCTATATGTATCACGGTTCGGAGCATAAATGCATCAACTGCATTGAATCCGGACTTCCGCTTACAGTCGAGAATGTAATGAAAAGCTCCAAGGAACACCGCAGATGCGGAACTTCCTTCCTGCTTTTCGTCATGCTGATTTCGATCATTCTCTTCATTTTTATCCGGATCGAATACCTGCCGCTTCGGATGCTGTCGCGTCTTGCGCTGATCCCGGTCGTTGCAGGCCTTTCCTATGAACTTCTCAGGCTGAACGGACGCTTCGACAACAAACTGACCTGGATCCTTTCGCGGCCCGGCATGTGGATGCAGGCGCTGACGACAAGGGAGCCGGACCCGGATATGGCGGAGGTCGCGATACAGGCGGTTGAAGCGGTCTTTGACTGGCAGAAATTCCTGGAGGAGAACTTCAGTGACGATCAGTGAAACGGTTCGGAAAGGCGCGGAAATACTCGGAAAAGCCGGTGTTTCAGAAGCAGAAAACGACGCCCGGGAGCTGATGCTGTATCTTCGGAACTGGAACCTTACGGAATATCTTATGAACGTCCATGAAATCCTGACGGATTCGGAAGCCGCTTCCTACCGGGAACTGATCGGAAAGCGCGCGGAACGGGTTCCGCTGCAGCATCTGACGGGACGGGCATATTTCTACGGGTACGAGTTTCTTGTGAATCCTTCCGTCCTGATTCCGCGCTTTGATACGGAAATCCTGGTCGGGACCGTGCTTGCCGAAAATACCGGACACCAGGAGAAACTTTCGGTGCTGGACCTCTGTACCGGCTCCGGCTGCATTGCGGTGACGCTGAAAAAAGAAGGCGGATACGGGCAGGTGGATGCATCCGATATTGATCCTGCAGCGCTTCATGTAGCAGAAATGAATGCGAAGCGCCTCGGCGCAGAAATCCGTTTTCTTACAGGAGATCTTTTTGCAGCGATTCCGGCAGGTTCCGGGATCCGTTATGACCTGATCGTCTGCAATCCGCCGTATATCGCGGAATCGGAACGGGATTCTCTGGACCCGGAAGTCCGGGACCATGACCCGGAGAAAGCGCTGTTTGCAGGAGCGGACGGGTTGGATTTCTACAGGCGGATTTCCGAAGAAGCACCAAAGTACCTGAAACCGGGCGGGAAAATCTATCTTGAGATCGGATATACTCAGGCGGAAGCGGTATCTTTGCTGCTTTTTCAGAATGGTTTTTCCGGAATCCGGACAGTGCAGGATCTTTCCGGAAAGGACCGGGTTGTCCGGGCCGATTTGTTGCAGGAGACAGAAAAATGATGTTTGACAGACTGGAAGATACCGTGCGGCACTACGAGGAATTGTCCGCGGAGCTGCAGGCTCCGGACGCGGCCTTTGATCCGAAGCGGTATCGTCAGCTTATGAAGGAGCAGACCGATCTGCAGCCTCTCGTGGAAAGCTACCGGGCTTATAAAAAAGCGAAAAGCGACGGACAGGCTGCCCGGGAAATGCTGGATTCCGAGAAAGATCCGGAGATGCGTGAACTTCTCAAGGAAGAGATTGCAGATGCGGAGGAGGAAGAGGAACGGCTCTCCGGGAAGCTTCGGATTCTCCTTCTGCCGAAGGACCCGAATGATGAGAAAAACATCGTGATCGAAGTCCGGGCCGGCGCAGGCGGAGAGGAAGCAGCGCTTTTTGCGGCGGATATCTACCGGATGTATACGCGCTTTGCGGAGAAGAACCGCTGGAAAGTGGAGACAATCGACGTCAGCGAATCCGGGATCGGCGGTTTTTCCAAAGTGGTCGGGATGATCAGCGGGAAAGGTGCTTATTCCAGACTGAAGTTTGAGTCAGGCGTGCACCGGGTCCAGCGGATTCCGAAAACCGAGTCCGGCGGGCGGATCCATACGTCGACCTGTACGGTAGCGATCATGCCGGAAGCGGAAGATGTGGATATCTCCATTGACATGAATGACATCCGCTTTGACGTTTTCCGGTCGACCGGCCACGGCGGGCAGAGCGTCAATACGACGGATTCGGCGGTGCGGCTCACGCATATCCCGACCGGAATCGTCATTTCCTGCCAGGATGAGAAATCCCAGCTGAAAAATAAGGACAAGGCGCTCCGGGTGCTGCGGGCGCGCCTCTACGATCTCGAACTTCAGAAAAAACAGCAGTCAGAAGCCGCAGAGCGGCGCTCCCAGATCGGATCGGGCGACCGGTCGGAGAAGATCCGGACCTACAATTTCCCGCAGGGCCGGGTGACGGATCACCGGATCAACCTGAGCCTGTACCGGATCGACAGCATTATGGACGGAGATCTCACGGAACTCATCGACAGCCTGATCGCAAGCGACCAGGCACAGAAGCTCTCGCAGCAGGCAGAACAGTAGAACAAAGGCGGCAGGTTTTTAAGCCTGCCGTCTTCGTTTGAAAGGATTCATCATATGAAAAAGGAGTTCAGTGTTTCATTTCTTCACGCCAGTCCAGATTTCCGCGGTACAGGGCGCCGATGAGGCACTCCGCAGTCGGAATATTGGTCGCGACCGGGATCGAATAGAAGTCGCAGAGACGGATCAGGGCGTTATGGTCTGCGGGCTCATGGAAGTTGTCTAAAGAGACGCGCTCAAAAGTGAAGAGGAGATCGATTTCCTCATTCATGATCGCGGTTTCAAGCTGACGGTCGCCGCCGAGGCCGCCCGCCAGAAGTTCCACAACATTCAGACCGGTTGCAAGCCGGATATGCTGTGCCGTTGCCTGTGTTGCAATCAGCCGGTAATTCTCCAGGATGTGCTTGTAGGCAATACAGAAATTCTCTAAAAGTATCTTTTTTTCGTTGTCCGCATGTAATCCAATCGTGAGCATCAGCAAAGCGTCTCCTTCAGTGTTAGACTTATCATGCATGATAATGCCGCTACATGATCCCACCATAAATCTTTGTCAATTCTATCACAAAGAATCCATTTGCACAATACCTAAATAAGTAACAAATTTCTTTATTTTCATTAGACAAAATGTTTAAATCAGCTGCTCCCATAAGAGATATTTCTGATCTAAAAGCTCGCTGAGTGCTTTTTGGTGTTCGCTGAGTTCTGTGAGTTTTTTGCTGTCGGTCGCATTTTCCGGGAGGGAGATCTGATCGTCCGTCAGACGGATTTCCTCCTCAAGTGAAGCAATTTCATCTTCGAGGCGTCGGATTTCGTTTTCACTCTTTCTTTTCCGGGCTTCCTCGGCCTTTTTCTGAAGGAATAGTTCCCGGCCGTCCCGTTTATTTGTTTCGTCCTGTGCCCGGTCCCGGTCCGCAAGCGCGTGCATGCGGTCCCGGATCTCGAGATAGTAATCATAATTCCCGGGATAGCTCAGGAACTTCTGATGGTAGAGTTCGATGATCCGCGTCGCGGTTGCATTGATGAAATACCGGTCATGAGAGACAAAAAGAAGCGTTCCCTCATAGGAAACAAGCGCATTTTCGAGGATTTCCTTGCTGGTCATGTCCAGATGGTTTGTCGGCTCGTCAAGGATCAGGAAATTCACGTCGGAGAGCATGATCTTCGCAAGCGACAGCCGTCCCTGTTCACCGCCGGAAAGATCACCGACCAGTTTAAAGACATCATCACCGGTAAAAAGGAAGGCTGCGAGCATATTTCGGATTGCGGTGTTGTTCATCAGCGGATATTCGTCGGAAATCTCGTTGAAGAGCGTTTTTTCGGGAGAAAGCGTCTGGTGTTCCTGGTCAAAATAGCCGATGAAGACCTTGGCGCCGGCTTCAATTTCGCCGCTGTCCGGCTCTTCCTTTCCCATGATCAGTTTCAGGAGCGTCGATTTGCCGGTTCCGTTGTCACCGATAATGGCGACACGCTCCCCGCGCCTGATTTCAATATCGGCGTTTTCGAAAAGCACGCGTCCGTCAAAGGATTTTCCGAGACCGCGGATCGAAAGCACATCGTTTCCGGAGAGCATGTTCGGAACGAGCCGGAGCTTCATTTCATTGTCTTCCTCGGTCGGCTTTTCGAGGCGCTCCATATGAGAAAGCAGCTTCTCGCGGCTTTTCGCCTTGACATAATAGTCCTCCGTATTATAGCGGCGGAAACGTTCGATGATTTCCTCCTGCCGGCGGATTTCCCGCTGCTGTTTCTCGTACTCACGAAGCTTCGATTCCCAGATCGCTTTCTTCTTCCTGGTAAAGTCCGTATAGTTGCCGTTGTAGGAGTAGCAGACGCCCTGTGTGAGGTCGATTACCTTTGTAACCAGCTTGTCCAGGAAATACCGGTCGTGGGAAATGATGAAAACAGCACCCGGATAGGAAGAAAGATAGCCCTCGAGCCAGCTTGTGGCATTGATGTCGAGGTGGTTCGTCGGCTCGTCAAGAAGCAGCAGGTCCGGCGCAAGAAGCAACAGTTTTCCAAGCGCAATCCGGGTTTTTTCGCCGCCGGAGAGGGCGCTTACAGGCAGGGAAAACTCCTTTTCCGTGAAGCCGAGTCCCCGGAGCACACCGGTGACTTCGCTTTCGAGCGCATACCCGTTCTCCTGGTCAAACTGCTCCTGCAGCGCGCTGTGGCGCCTGACAAGGGCATTCAGCGCATCGCCTTCTGCTTTGGCGATTTCATGCTCCAGTTCGCGCATGCCGGTTTCAAGATCCAGAAGGTCCTGCCGCACGCTCATGACTTCGTCGAACATGCTGCGGTCGGACTCGAGCTCCGTATGCTGGGAGAGATAGCCCATGCTTTTGTCTTTTCCGAAGATGACTTCGCCGCTGTCCGGGTCTATTGCAGACGTAATAATCCTGAAGAGCGTGGTTTTCCCGGCCCCGTTGTTCCCGACAAGCGCGGCTTTCTGTCTGTCTTCTATGTGAAAGGTTGCATCCCGGATGACAACATCCTCCAGGAAGGCCTTTGTGATGTGGTTCAGCGCAAGTATCATGATGTCATTCCTCCGCACTTTCCCTATTCTACCCGAAAACCCGGAAAAGTACAAGAGGGGATTGAAGCCGTGGATTCGTCGAACAGTTCACGGGTGGAGCGGGGAAGTTTGGCGAAATGGCACAATTGACAGGCGGAACGGAATGTTGTAGAATAACGGGGATGGATTTTAAACCGGTACGGGATACCGGAAAGGCTGTCGATAAGGAGAGGC
>CADCPV010000411.1 GCA_902803345.1 uncultured Eubacteriales bacterium
CCTCTTGCGGAAGGCTTCAGGTTTTTCGCGTAATCAACGACTTTGTTGTCGTAGAAATACAGGCCGGTCACGCAGTAATTGCTCTTCGGGTGCTCCGGCTTTTCCTCGATCGAAATCGCCCGGCCCTGCTCATCGAATTCGACGATGCCGAAGCGCTCCGGATCATCCACATAGTAGCCGAAGACCGTCGCGCCGACTTCCTTTTTCGCCGCAGCCTGCACGCGCTTCTTGAGGCCGTGGCCGTGGAAAATGTTGTCGCCAAGGATCATTGCCACCGGATCATCTCCGATAAAGTCCGCGCCGATGATAAAGGCCTGCGCGAGTCCGTCCGGCGATGGCTGGACCGCATAGGAAAGATGCACACCGAACTGGGCGCCGTCTCCGAGGAGAGCTTCAAAACGCGGCGTATCATCCGGTGTGGAGATAATCAGAATATCGCGGATTCCCGCCATCATCAGAACGGACAGCGGATAATAAATCATGGGTTTGTCATAGATCGGCAGCAGCTGTTTGCTGGTGACCTTTGTCAGCGGATACAGTCTCGTTCCGGATCCGCCTGCAAGAATAATGCCCTTCATCGTGTTCTCCCTTTTCAGGAATTTTATTACAGAATCAGTATAGCATAAATGCAGTCTGATAGCAAGGAAAGATTATTCACTCTCCAGTCTCTTATACGCCGCAACTGCAAGCCTGTCACAGCGCTCGTTGAATTCGTGGCCGGCGTGGCCTTTTATCCAGTTAAAACGGACCTGATGCGGCTTCATATCCGCAAGGAGCCGTTCCCAGAGGTCGATATTTTTGACTTCATCGGTCTTCCCGCGCCGGAAATCCTGTCTGCGCCAGTTCCAGATCCAGCCCTCGTTTACCGCATCACAAACATAACGGGAATCCGAATATACCGTGACCGCGCAGGGCCTTGTCAAAGCTTCCAGTCCGATACAGACCGCAAGAAGCTCCATCCGGTTGTTGGTCGTCTCCGAGAAGCCCTCGGAATATTCACGCTCATATTCCTTCCCCGATGGGCTGACATAGCGCAGGATCACGCCGTAGCCGCCCGGGCCGGGATTGCCGGAACAGGCGCCGTCCGTATAAAGCGTCACCTCGGAGAGCGTGTCCATACGCCCTCCTCCATGAAGCGCTCGGCTGTTTTCTCCGCCGCCGTGACGACCTCTTTGCCGTAGCCCATCACAGACAGCAGCTTGATCGCGTTCCGGGTCGTCGCCTTGCCCTTCTTCAGGATGTAGTTGAAACGGATCTCGCCGTCGACAATCTCCTCTTCAAAGTGATAATTGGAATAGCAGTCCGAGAGGAGCTCCGTAAGCTCGATATCGTGGGTCGCCGTGACGAGCATTGCATTCTTCCCGGAAAGATCCCTGAGGATTTCCGAAGAGGCTGCGATCCGCTCGACGGTATTGGTGCCGCGGAGCACTTCGTCGACAAAGGCCAGGACCGGCGCGCCGTCTTCCGCCGCTGCGTCCATGATCCGCTTCAGCGAAGTGATTTCCACGATGAAATAGCTCTGGGCGCTTTCGATGTCGTCCCGGAGCGCCATGGAACTGTAGATCCGGAAGAAACCGCCTTTGTAGCTGTGCGCATGGACCGTATTCACAGTCTGCGCCATCAGCACCGAAAGCGCCGTCGTCCGGAGGAATGTCGATTTACCGGAGGCATTGGAGCCTGTCAGAAGAAGCGAGCGCTCCTCGGAGAAGCTGTTTGCCACAGGCTCCTTGATGAGCGGATGGTATTCATCCTTGATCGCAAGCTTTTTCTCATAGCCGCAGAATTCACCGGCACAGGAGAAGGGAATCGTCTGCCGGTAGGAACCGACCGCAATCATGGCCTCCAAAAAGCCCATCGTGCGGTACAGGTTCATGATATTTTCCTCACAGTTGATGACCTTCCGGACCATCCGGTTGAATTTCAGGAAGTCAAGGTGCGTGATCATCCGAAGGTAATCCAGCACGATCTGCATGATATCGCCGGAAGCGCCTGCGACTGTGCCCGAGCCGAGCCACTTCATGTCCAGTTTCAGGCTCCGGACCGGCTTGCAGTTGTCGCGGAGCTGCAGGATGTATTCCTTCACCGGATCGAGTTCCTTCAGGGTCTGGCTGCCGATCTGGTCCGCGCCGTCAATCAGCGCCGCGATCGCAGCAAGCGAGATATAGTAGGGCTCGACGTCGGCCTTTTCCTTGTAGTACTTGTAAATGTTGAAGACCATTACGCCGAGAAGCGCCAGGATTCCCAGAAGCACATTGATGAAAATCGACCCGATTGCAATCACAAGAAGGATCGTGCGCAAGAGGTAATGCAGGTCATCTTTCAGTTCAAGTTCCCGAAACTGCCCCAGAAATTCCACAAGTGAGAATTTCCGCGTGCGTCCGATCGAGGCATAGCGGATCTGGAAGGCCTCTCTCGCCGGGTCATTCTGCAGGAAATACTGGGTAACGCGCTCCCGTTCCGCGAGTTCGTCCGCATCGAAAACAGGCTCCCGCAGGAGGTCATACAGCACCTCTTCACCCGCGGAACTGAAGGTGTGGTTCATCGCGATGAAGACGGAATCCATGTCGAGGTCGTTCCAGGTGATGTCGTCCACATAATAGCCGTCACCCTTCACCTGCTCAAAATAGCTTCGGATCTTATTCAGTTCCTCTGCCGAGTATTCGCGCTTCGGAAGGATACCGTAAGCCGAGCGGATTTTTCCGAGAAGCCGGGCCTTCTTCCGGCGCTTTGCTGTTACAAGGCTGTAGATCAGGACCGCCAAAAGAATAACGCCGATCGTAATGTAGAGCCAGAGATATTTTTCCATGAAAACGGTTCCTTTAACCCAATCAGAAGTAAATCAGTTCATCCGCCGGGCGGTTCGCGAGCTTCAGCTCATTCACATAGAATACCGGGCCCTTTTCCTGATAAGCCTCATGATATTCCCACTTCATGGTCGCAGTGACATTGATGAACGCGCGGTTCTCTATGCTTCTTGCCTTGTCATAAATGAACAGGTACGGCAGGAAACGGATATCCGCCTCGCAGCAGGTCATCGCGCGTCTCCCGGC
>CADCPV010000412.1 GCA_902803345.1 uncultured Eubacteriales bacterium
CGCAAACAGCACAAATGCCGGCGCATAAGACCCCGTCCTGTCCGCGATAATCCCCGGAAACGGACTCCCCAAAAGCGACCCGACTGCATACGCAATCTGCGTCTTCCGCAGCACCGACCCGTACGACTCATAGGTCGTCAGCGCATGAACAAACAGTGAAATCCCAATCGTCGCCAGCGGCAGCCCGAAACTGAAGCAGAGCATAGAGACCACCCCTGCAAAATACCCGAAAAAGCGCACCGCACACATACATACGATGCCGGAAGCAAACAGCGAAAAGAAGATAATATTGGCCTTCGTGATCCGAACCCGGTCATTCACATAACCGTACAGAAGCTTCCCGATAATATTGGTCATCCCGTGAAACGAGAGCAGCCATCCCGCCGCCTGCGCGGTAAGCTTCTGCTCGATCAGCACCTCGGACATGAAAGAAACCGTGCCATACGTTGCCATTCCGATAAACAGACCGCCGGTATACAGGCACAAAGCCTGTTTCAAAGACAGCCCCGGCGCTTCAGAAATTCCCGCGTCACCGATTTCAACAGAGCGCTTCCCGTTGCTGTTGGGTGGCTCATTTCTGATAATAATGAAGGAAAATGCAGCAATTCCAAGCGCCGCCCCCATTTCCAGAAGATATGTTTTCTGAAGGGACAGGCGGCCCACAAGATAAACCACCAGCGGCGGCATCACGGTATTGGAGATCGCCGTTCCAACCGTGCAGATACTAAGGGCGACACCCCGATGCTCCGAAAACCACCTCTCGATCATGATGGAAACCGGGATCATTCCGCCGAAGCCATAGGCGAGCCCGGTACATGCCGCCGCGCAGCAGAACCCTCTCAGACTCGCCGTCCGGCTGTAAATAAAAAATCCCGTCGCCGCGCACAAAACCGCAGCCGTAATACCGGCCCTGATGTTGAGGCGTTTCAGAATCTTTCCCGCCAGAAGCATGCCAAGAAGCGAAGAACCTGTCCGAAATGTCGGAATCAGCGCCCCCTCTGTCTTGGTCAGCCCGCCCGCCTCAATAAGAAACGGCAAATGAATATTAATGGAACTTGCAGCCAGACCCATATTACAGAAGAGAACCAGAAGACCTGCTGCACAAACCAGCCATTTATAATAGCCTCTTTCTGTATCCATATACGACCCTCTCATCGAAGCGCACTTGAAGAGTGCCATGTCCAAAGGAACCTCCGCACCGTGTAGGGGTGGAGGTTTATAACAAGACACCATTGCAATCTTGTATTATGTTTATTTCTTTATCGTAGAATAGCTAATTCGAAATAACAAATACAGGTTTTGCAATGATATATAGGCGCTTGTCGATAGAAGACAGGAGACAGGAAAAGCAGACATTCGCATTCCGCTTTGTACATAATAAAAAGCAGTGACCGCATCCTGTAATGCTGATCACTGCTTGTAAATGCTGCTTCTGTGCCCTATAGATAACGCGAGGATAATCAACTTTTCGTCTTCTATCAGGCAGATCAAACGATAATCACCGATACGATATCGCCACTGGCCGCTGCGATTGGCGGTCAATCCCTTTCCGTGAACTCGTGGATCCTCACAATTCACCAAGTTTTTTTCAATCCACGATTTGATCATCTTTTGTGTGAAGCGGTCCAGTTTTTTAAATTCTTTGTCAAATCTTGCCGTGGTATGAACACGAAAACTCATAGGCCGCATTCCTTCCAAAGTTCATCAATTGGGCGGCTTTTCATTCCTTCCGCCAAATATTCGTTATACGCTTCCGTACCAAGGGTAATGTCATATTCATCTTCGATTTTTTCAAACAGCGCTTTTTTAAAAGCTTCCCCTAAAGTGTATGAGTGAAGCTTCGCGTAGCTTTCAGCAAGCATTCTTTCTTCATCAGTTAATCGAATGGAAAAGGACATATCATCACCTCCGTATCAGTTAATCGAATAGAAAAGTCCATATTTTTCCTCTTGCTGTACTACATTGTAGTGCAACGGGAGTGGGCTGTCAATATTTATCTCGGGGGGAGGAAATCTTCGTACTCGGTTTATCTCGAGAGAGAAAACTACGTACCCAGCAGGACAAATCTGCCGAAAATGGGACAGGGGTGCACCCTGTCCCACCGCGTTATTTGACCCTGACTGTCACCTTGACTGTTTTCGTATACGCTTTATATTCGCCTTTCGCTGCCACCAGGATCTTAACCTTGATCTTATATGTCCCTTTCTTTGTTTTCTTCCGGACGGTAATCTTACCGGTCTTTTTATTGACGCTCAGCGCTTTCTTCGACTTCGCGTTGCCGCTGACCCTCTTGTAGGTCACCTTGCCCTTGGCGCCCTTTATGGTGAAGACTTTGATGACCTGCTTCTTTTTCCGGAGTTTTGCCGCTTTGACGGTCTTCTTAGCGACCTTGATTTTCACGGTCTGGGCCTTCGTTGCGGTTCCGGCCGCACTCTGTCCGTCCGTTCCGGCATTGCCGCCCGCGCCGGCTCCATTCTGCCCATCACCGCCGGCATTGCCGCCCGCACCAGCCGGATTTTGCCCATCATCACCGGTACCGCCGCCGGCCGGATCCTGCCCGTTACCGCTTTCTCCGCCATTCGCCGGAAGTTTCTCAATCTCCTCCGTCCTGGTTTCGTAACAGGTCGTACACGTGAATGTCCTCACGCCGGCCTCCTCCGTCGTCGGCTCCTTCGTCACAACCCCTTCGTCCCAGGTGTGACCGGTGGCTTTGCGCACGACGCTCGCCGCATCAATGGGCTCATTTCCTTCCGCGTCGGAGAAACAGTCACCGCAGACCTCGCACACATAGTGCGCGATGCATCCATCCTGCGTGCAGGAGGGATTCACAGCATCCACCGCCTTGATCCGGTGTCGCGACGCCGCGACGATAACATCCGCAGCATCAACCTCCGCGGAGCCGGTTTCATCCAGGAACAGCTTTCCGCAGCTTGTGCACACCCAGTGCGCAATGTTCCCGGCCTCCGTGCACGTCGCCGCAACAGCTTCCACCTTCTCCAGCGCGTGGCCGGCCGGAAGCACCGTCTCAGCGAGCTGAACCTCGCCCACATCGGCCTCATCCAGGAAGAGGTGGCCGCATTTTTTGC
>CADCPV010000413.1 GCA_902803345.1 uncultured Eubacteriales bacterium
CGCCGCGGAGCGCAGCGGATCGGCGTAAGCTGCTGTGATCAGAAGGTCGAGCTCACGGCTGCGAAAAATCCGGACGGCAGCATTGCACTGGTCATCCTGAACAGCGGGACTGAGGATCAGGGCTATGCAATCCGGATCTGCGATCAGGTAATCCGCATCAGCGCGCCGGCAGGCACGATTTCGACGCTGATGATAGAGGAGTAAAGGCTGCGGAATCATCCGCCGAAAAAAACAATAAAACAGGCAATAACAGAACAGGAGAATCCATGAAAGACAGCATGCTAAGACGCATTCCAACCGGTGTCGTGTATGAGAAAGGACATCTCATTTCGGCGGCGGACCACGATTCGGAACCAAGATTAGAAGCCGCGAAAAAGACGCTGGCATACAAGATCCTGACAGCGCACAACCAGTCCGGCAATCCGGACAAACTGCAGATCCGTTTTGACGCGATGGCTTCGCATGATATCACCTACGTCGGCATTATCCAGACTGCGCGCGCATCAGGCCTTCGGGAATTTCCGATGCCCTATGTGCTCACGAACTGCCACAACTCCCTCTGCGCGGTCGGTGGTACAATCAACGAAGACGACCATGTTTTCGGCCTGACCTGTGCGAAAAAGTACGGCGGCATCTATGTTCCGCCGCATCTTGCGGTCATCCACCAGTACGCACGGGAAATGCTTTCGGGCTGCGGGAAAATGATCCTCGGGTCGGACTCGCACACGCGCTACGGCGCTCTCGGGACCATGGCAATCGGCGAGGGCGGACCGGAACTCGTGAAGCAGCTGCTTTTACAGACCTATGACATCGACCGGCCGGAAGTCGTCGCGGTGTATCTTACAGGTGAACTGCAGCCGGGCGTCGGCCCGCAGGACGTGGCGATCGCGCTTGTCGGTGCGACCTTTGCGGACGGTTTTGTCAAGAACAAGGTGCTGGAATTCGTCGGCCCCGGGATCAGCGGCCTGTCGGTTGATATGAGGATCGGCATTGACGTTATGACGACCGAGACCACCTGCCTTTCATCGATCTGGGAGACGGATGACCGGGTACGGGAATTCTATGAAATCCACGGCCGCGAAGAAGACTATCAGGAAATGCATCCGGACCAGGGCGCGTACTATGACAGCGCGCTTGTCGTGGACCTCTCTGAGATTGAGCCGATGATCGCGCTTCCATTCCATCCTTCGAATGCCTATACGATCCGGGAACTTTATGAAAACCTTGACGATATCCTGTACGAGACCGAACAGAAAGCGAAGGTCTCATTCGGCGATAAAGTGCAGTTCACACTTCGGGATAAGGTACAGAACGGAAAGCTTCTTGTCGAGCAGGCCGTGATCGCGGGCTGTGCAGGCGGCGGATTCGAAAATCTCTGTGATGCGGCGGATATCCTCCGCGGCGGAAGCATCGGAAACGGTGAGTTCTCCCTGAGCATCTATCCGGCCTCCCAGCCCGTGTACATGGAGCTTCTCAGAAACGGCAGCATCGCGGATTTAGCGGCAGCAGGCGCGACGATCCGGACCGCTTTCTGCGGCCCCTGCTTCGGCGCGGGCGACGTTCCGGCAAATAAAGGACTCTCAATCCGGCATTCAACCCGGAACTTCCCGAACCGCGAGGGCTCGAAGCCTGCGTCGGGACAGATTGCATCGGTTGCTCTGATGGATGCGAGATCGATTGCGGCAACCGCGCTGAATCAGGGCATTCTCACGGCCGCGACGGAACTTGATGTCAGCTTCACAAAGCCGAAATATTTCTTCGACGGAAGCATTTACGAGAAGCGCGTTTACAACGGCTTCGGGAAAGCACAGCCGGATGCAGAGATCAAGCGCGGTCCGAACATTGTCGACTGGCCGAAGATGGAGCCCCTGAAAGAGAACCTTCTCTTGCAGGTCGTTTCCGAGATTCATGATCCGGTCACGACAACCGATGAGCTGATCCCCTCGGGCGAGACCTCGTCCTACCGTTCGAATCCCTTAGGGCTTGCGGAGTTCACGCTTTCCAGGAAAGACCCGGACTATGTCGGTCGCGCGAAAGCAGTCCAGAAGCCCAAAAAGCAGGAAGAAATGCTCGATCGGGCGAATCAGGCATTACAGGCTGTCTTCACGGATGAAGCCGGAAAAGCGGCAATTTCGCCCGAAAATACGACGGTCGGATCGACGATTTACGCGACAAAGCCGGGCGACGGTTCGGCCAGAGAACAGGCGGCGAGCTGCCAGCGCGTTCTTGGCGGCGCAGCGAATATCGCCCGCGAATACGCGACAAAGCGTTACCGTTCGAACCTCATCAACTGGGGCATGATTCCCTTCAC
>CADCPV010000414.1 GCA_902803345.1 uncultured Eubacteriales bacterium
GCGATGCTGGATCCCGTCGGCCGGAAGGAAGTCATCGAGACCGTGCATGAACTGAACCGTGAAGAGGGCATTACGATTGTCCTGATCACGCATTATATGGAAGAAGCGGTTGATGCAGACCGCGTCATTGTCATGGACGGCGGGAAACTTGTGATGGACGGGACGCCGAGGGAGGTTTTCTCCAGAGTCGAAGAACTCAAGGCGTGCCGCATGACGGTTCCGCAGGTGACGGAACTCGCCCATGAACTCCGGAAAGAGGGCGTGGAGCTTCCGGAAGGAATCCTCACGATCGATGAATTCACGGAGGCTTTATGGAAGCTTGCACGGGCAAAGATTCCGGAATAAACGGAGGGCAAGATGGAATTAACTTTGAAAAACACCTCCTTCAGCTATGACCCGGGTGCGAAAAAACCGGTTTTTGCCGTGCGGAACGTCTCTTTTACGATTCATGAAGGAGAATTCTCAGCGCTGATTGGACATACTGGTTCCGGGAAGTCCACGCTGGTGCAGTTCCTGAACGGACTTTTGAAGCCGACCTTCGGTGAAGTGCTCTTTAACGGCGAGAATATCTTTGACAAGAAATACCCTTTAAAGGAACTCAGGCAGAAGGTGGGCCTTGTGTTCCAGTATCCGGAACACCAGCTGTTTGAGGAAACGGTCTTAAAGGATATCTGCTTCGGCCCGAAGAATATGGGCCTTCCGAAAGAGGAACGCATCGAGCGCGCGCGTCACGCAATGCGGCTTGTGGGCCTTTCGGAGAGTTATGAGGAGAAGTCCCCATTTGAACTCTCAGGCGGCGAAAAGCGGCGCGTTGCGATCGCAGGAGTGCTTGCAATGAACCCGGAATGCCTGATCCTCGACGAACCGACGGCAGGGCTGGACCCGGCGGGCCGGGACGACATTCTCGGAACGGTCCGCGCGCTTTCCGATACGGAAGGCATTGCGGTCGTACTGGTTTCCCACAGCATGGAGGACGTGGCGGTTTATGCGGAGCGGCTTCTTGTAATGAACCAGGGATCGCTCCTGTATGACGACACGCCGCGGGCCGTGTTTGAACACTACCGCGAGCTGGAGAAGATCGGGCTTTCCGCGCCGCAGGTGACCTATATCGCGCATGCGCTCCGGGATAAGGGCTTTTTGGTAGACGAGCATGCAATGAGTGTTCCCGAGCTGAAGGCAGAAATCCTTCGGGTTCTCGGAAAAGCATAAAACAATACCGAACTCATTCGGTGTTTCAGTAAGGATTCTTCATGATCAGAGATATCACCCTCGGACAGTATTATGACACGGACTCCGTCCTGCACAGGCTGGATCCTCGTGTCAAGCTGGCCTTCACTTTCATCTACATCATCTCGCTCTTTGTCGGTCACGGACCCTGGTGCTATGCCTATGCGGCGGCTTTCCTGGTCTTTGTGATCGTGCTTTCGCATGTTCCGGTGAAGTTTATGGTGAAGGGTCTCCGGGCAATGCTGATGATCCTGATCATTTCGGCGCTGTTCAATGTCTTTCTCGTGCAGGGCGAAGTCATTTTCCACTGGTGGATCTTTACGATCAGCAAAGAAGGCATCCGGACCGCAGTGCTGATGGTTGTGCGCCTGGTATTTCTGGTCATCGGCTCTTCGATTATGACGCTGACCACGACGCCGAATGACCTGACGGACGGCCTGGAGCGCTCCATGCGGTTTCTGAAAGTCATCAGAGTCCCGGTCCATGAGATTGCGATGATGATGTCGATTGCGCTTCGTTTCATTCCGATTCTGATCGAGGAAGTGAACAAGATCATGAAGGCGCAGATCGCGCGCGGTGCGGATTTTGATACGGGCGGTCTTGTGAAGAAGGCGAAGGCCATGGTGCCGCTTCTGATCCCACTGTTTGTTTCGGCTTTCCGGCGGGCTTCGGATCTCGCACTTGCAATGGAAGCACGCTGCTACCACGGCGGCGACGGCCGGACGAAGCTGCATCCGCTGAAATACCAGAAGGCCGACATCATCGCCTATATTGTA
>CADCPV010000415.1 GCA_902803345.1 uncultured Eubacteriales bacterium
CTCTGCCAGGAGAGCATTGAATTTCCTTCTGCCGAGTTTCATCAGAGACTTGAGTGTGGCGATCTGATTGGGACGCGGACGGTTCTTTCCGAGTTCCCAGTGGCTGACAGTGAAGGGAGTCACGCCGAAAATCGCGGCAACAGCTTTTTGGGAGATGCTGTATTTCGTGCGGAGCTTCTGAAGGGTCTTCGGAGAGTAGCGGAACTTGCCAGTCTCAGCAGGAACTTCTGCCGTTTTGGTTTCCGCAACTGCGGGAGCAGGAACAACGGTAGCAGCCTGTTTCTTTTCGAGGACGTCGATCCGTTTGGTCAGCTCGCGGATGGTCTTCTGCTGTGCGGCGAGAGTCTCGCTGGCGGCTTTGACTTCCTTGCGGGCAAGGCGGCGCACTTCTTCTTGGAATGTCAGTTTAAAATCAGGCATGGTGTTTCTCCGTTGTTAGGTATTGGGATGGTTAGAATATCTCAGGGTTATTTGATGATGGCTTCGAGGCGATCAAGAGTAACGGGCTTCAAGAGAATCCCGGTAAATCCGAGAGCCTTGTATGTCTTCTGCGTTTCGACATCGGCAGTCACGGCATATACTGGAAGGTTCTTCCATTGTTCTTCGCTGCGGATTTCACGGATCAGGCCTTCTCCGTCCAAAACAGGCATCCACATATCGGTTAGGACGATATCAATGGCAGGATCTTTTTTGAGTATTTCCAATGCCTCTGCACCATTTTCCGCGAGAATGGTATCGTTCATCTCCAGGCGACGTAACATCGCCTGTATCACGCGGGAGTTTACGGGAACGTCATCAACAATCAGGATGCGAGGATTCTTCGAAAGTTGTGCAGGGTTCTGCGAAGGCTCCACCTTGACTGGTTCGGCTGGCGATTCGGCAACGGGAGGCTCAACGGAGAAACGAATATCCGGGAACACTACGGAAACAGTTGTCCCTTTTCCCAAAGTGGATTGGATCGTCAGTTTCCCGCCCATGCGTTCCGCCAGTTGGCTGCAGATCGAAAGGCCCAGACCGGTTCCGATGACAGTCCCGGCGTTCCTTGCCTGGACGAAGGGCTTCAGAACGTTTTCCAAATCTTCGGGAGCCATTCCGCATCCCGTATCGGAAACGGAGAAGGTAAAACACCCTCTGTCATCGCTCTTCTTTTCAAAAGAAACGGACAGGACGATTTTGCCGTGTTCTGTAAACTTGACTGAATTGCCAATAAGGTTGAAGAGAATCTGGCGAATCCGGTTCGGGTCAACGAACACATATGGAATCTCGGAGAAGTTTTCTTCCAGCTTAACATTCTTGTTGGAAACAGCAACATCGAAAGAATGAATTACACCTGATGCGACTTTTTTGAAATCCGTCATTTTCGGATCGAAGACGGTCTTGCCAGCCTCAAGCTTGGAGAGATCGAGCACGTCGTTGATTAGGTCCAGCAAGGTATGCCCGCTTGTCGAGATGGCTTCCAATGCGCTTTCCAGTTCGGCTTCATCTCTTCTTCCGTTTCTGAGAAGTTCCGAGAAGCCGATGATGGCATTGAGCGGGGTACGGATGTCATGGCTGACTGTGGAGAAGAAGAGGCTCTTGGAACGTTCTGCCGCGATTGCCCGATCCTTCTCCATGCGAATTTTAACCAAATAGTGATTCATTATCAGGAACCCCAGAACTACGGCAAGCAGCAGATTGATGGTCAGGAAAAGCGCGAATGGATGTTCCCGCATGTACTCTCCTAACGTAATGTCTTTTTCGAAACGATCCAGCCATTTGTGTGACAGTCTGTCCATCGTACCGTCGGCGCGCATTGCCAGCAGAATCTCATTGACCTTAGGAATCAGTTCGGTCTCGTCTCCACGAATGCCGATGCCAAAGCACATCTGCCCGCTTGCGATGTCGGTCCGCCCGCGGAAGCGCTCACCGTCCTCGCCGAAATCGCGGATGCAGACTTCGCCGATGGTGTGGTGCGCAATGAAGCAGTCGCATTTTCCGTTGAGCACGGCATACGCGCAATCCGTGACGGTGTTATATTCCACACAGTTCGGCCAGAGCTGGTAACGGATCAGCGTTTCCTTAAGCCCGCAGCCCTCAATAACGGCAATCTTCTTGTCGTACAGTTCGGTGAATGAATCGCTCTGCTCCAGCTCAAATACAACAAACTTTTCCTCAAAGGTCGGTATCGTGAAACTGCAATCCATGACCGAGGCATCCTGCCAGTCGCAACCGAGAATCAGATCAGCTTTTCCTTCCTGCATCTGCTTCACGGCATCGTTCCATTCCATGAGCTTCAGATCAAGATTGTACTCCAACCGGTTCGCCAGTTCTGCGACGAGTTCAATGTCATATCCGTGTGGAGAATCGCTTCCGTCAACAAAATAGGAGAATGGTTTGTAGTCCACATCTCCGACGACCTCAAGGGTTCTGGAGAAAGTGTTTTTCGGATGGATGGTTACAGTAGGTTCCTGCCTTTTCTGTGCCTTAGCATAGTGCAAAGGCAGGACAATGGATGTTGTTCCTGCTATTAAGACCAGCAGGATGACTATCCACCAGAAAGCCTGCACTCCGAACAAATGGAATCGTGTCAAGACGTCTTTCATTTGCACCCCCTTGATATATGACTACTGTTTCGTGCGTATCTGCATAAATATACACCGCATGCGCGGAATTGCAAATAGTCATCAAGAATTTCTAAATGAAAGAATTGACCGATTTTTTTGCATAGGTTGCTATTAGCAAAAAAAAGCAGGACGCCTGCCCACCCCCTGGGAGACGTCCTGCACAACCAATCGCTTTTCAGCGGAGAGATTCAATCTTCGACGAAGAGGTCTTCGTCATCGAACGGACGAACATGGATGTTGCCGTCTTCATCATAGCTGATGGAAGTATTGACAGATGCAGTCGCCGGAATCGGAACGATCTTGCGGATGGAGTTCGGAACAGCAGTGTGGGCGGTGAAGCCGTGATTGAATCCGTCAAATCCGGCGAAGCTGTAGCCGAAGCCGCCGAAGTCCATGCCGTAGCCAAAGCCGGGAACCATAGCGAAGCTCGGAGTCATGCCGTAACCAAAGCCGCCGAATCCATATCCAAAGTTATTGAAGCCGCCGAAGCCGTAGTCAAAGGTGTGCGCGTAGGCGTTCACAGAAACCAGTCCGGCGATTGCGATGAGGATGAAGAGAGAGGCGAGCTTTTTCATTGTTATTCTCCAAATTGAAAAGTTGTTTGATGTTGAGATTGGTGTTTGCAACTGTTTGCCGCAGTGTTTCTTTGCGTTTCGTAACAGCACTTACATATCAAATAACGCATAGCACTTTGCCTTTATTGCATGACATCTCGATTATTTCAGATAATTTCGTTGGACGTGCTTTAGAGACATGTTCTCTCTTCAGAACAGTCTCCTCAGGATGAACATAAGTCATGGACACAAAAAAAGACCAAGTCCGCGAGGAGATGGTCTTAGAAGAATCGTTTTAGATTAGGAATTAGAAACCGCCGAAGCCGCCTCCGAATCCCATTCCGGGCATGCCGCCGAAACCGCCGCCAAAGCCCATGCCGGGAGCCATTGCCATGCTGTTGTCGAAGCTCATGTTCGGGTCGAAAGCAGGGAATCCACCAAAGCTCATGCTTTCAAACTGGGCAGCCATTTCCTGCTGGGCGGCAGCGGCCTTCGCGGCTTTCTCGGCTTTTCTTGCTTCGCGGGCTTCTCTGCGTTCCGCACGGCGTTCCTCAGCGGCAATGGCGCGTTCTTCGGATGCGGTCATCTTCTTTTCAGCAGGAATGGGAGCAACGGGAGCTGGGCAAAGCTTCATAAGTGCGATAAGGAAAAGCGGCATTAAGAATACAAGGTAAAAGTAAGATTTCTTCATTGCAAGGTCTCCGAATTGTCGGTGATTGTTTA
>CADCPV010000416.1 GCA_902803345.1 uncultured Eubacteriales bacterium
ACCTTCATCCGGCCGTAGTTTGCGCCGGAGCCGAAGGTTGCGCCCATCAGTGCCGTCAGCGAACTGTAGTAAAGAATCCGGCCCTGGTTCGCCGCGCCGAGCGTATTCCCGAGATAGGGATTGACCGCAAGGCTTAAGACCGCATTCATCACAAACAGCCCGATCGCGCCGCTCACGAAGTCCCATATGTAGCGGCCCGCTTTTTTCACGTTATCCTTCATTGGCATAGCTTTCGTAATTCAGCGTCACATACCGGGGATCGCAGTGCGGAAGTGAAATCGAATCCGGGTCTGGCGGAATCATGTAGTCGCTGTCGTAGAGCGTCCACAGAATACGGTCGTAGCCGATCGGCCCGGGGAAGGTTTCGCCGTCAATCGTGAGATCAACCGGCTCCGAGAACCATTCCTTCTGGAAAATCCGGTGAAGGTCCGGGTAGAGACAGTTGCTGAACCAGGCACGGCCGAGCTTTTTGTTCTTCCCGTGCTCCATTTTTCCGATCTGATCGTACCAGCGGGCGATTGTCGAGGCTTTGAATGGCTTCCCAAGCCAGGAAAGTACGCGTACGATGAGCTTCGATACGCCCTGATAATCCGAGAGGTCGAGGCGGTAGCGCTTTCCCATACTCATTCCGTACACGAGAATCTGGAGCATCCGCGCGAATTTATGCGCAATCAGATGATCCGACACATCGTCCACGATAAAAATATCACAGAGGATGTGGTTATAAGCGCCGTCCAGATAATAGCGCTCCTCTTCCGTGTCCTCCTTCATCGAGGAATCCTCTAAGATCACGCGGGGCACGAAATCCAAAAGCGTATCGCCGAGGTCCTGCGGGTCGATAAAACGGAAGCCCGGCCGAAGTTCCTCTTTCGCCGCTTTCCGGAAAATCTCATAGTCTTCCCTGGTCATCGAGATATCCGCGTCATCGTCCCAGCGAAGATCGCTCTTCTCCCGGACCGCGCCGATCAGGTTCCCGCTGTCGAGATAGTAATGAATGCCGTGATTCTCACAGATCCGCCCGATTTCACGGAAAAGAATATGCGTGCCGTCGTGTATCCGTTTCAGTGCGGCAGTTGTCTGTTCATCAAAAACGACCATGTTTCAGTCTTCCTTCATCGCCCTGATGCAGGCAAGAATCCCCTGATCAAAGCCTGTTTCCGGCTTCCAGCCGGTGTCCAGAGAAAGAGCCCGGATGTCTGCCTCAAGATGCATGACCTGTGCTTTTGAATACGGTACCGCGCCAAACAGAAGCTCGGACTGCGATCCCGATAGCTTTGCCATCCGCTCAATGTAATCCCGCAGGGGACGTGCATCACCGGAACCGACAACATAGACCGCGCCGTCCCGGCCGCGCTCTGCTGCTGCAAGAAGCGCCGATGCTGCATCATCACTGTACAGGTAATCCCAGATCTGGCGGCCTTCCGTGAGATCCAGCGGTTCATTCGCAAGCATTTTCCGAAGCGCCGCCGGAATCAGGGCATTCGGTCCGTCATAAGGCCCGTAGACAGAGAGATAACGAAGCCAGATATGGCGGATCTGAAGCTTTTCGGCAAGAAGCCTTGAAAGCTGTCCCGCGCAGAGCTTCGCAGCGCCGTAGGCATTCTCCGGAAAAACAGGAGTTTCGGGTGTAAGCGGCAGATCCGACCTTCCGTATTCCGCCTGGGAACCGGTGCCGATAAAGGTATGGCAGCCGAGTCTTTTTGCGAGCCTCACCGCATCAAGTGTGTGTGTAATGTTCCGGGACTGAATCTCGGGATCATGCCGGGCGGGGCCAGATGCACCCATCCACGCAAGGTGGAAAAAGACATCCGCCTGATCCTCCGGCTCCGGTTCATACGAGGAGAGCCCGGAAAGGTCGCAGATGCGGACCTTCACCTCCGGAAATGCCGGGAAGACGTCATTCCTCGGAGAATCCGGACGTGTCAGGACTGTCACCGAAATGCCTTCCTGAATCAGATTCCGAAGAAGCGCTGTCCCGATTGCGCCAGTCGCGCCGGTGATCACGGCTTTTCGGATTACGAAGTCCATTTCTGAAGCTCCTCTCTCGAAAGAAGCGGTGTCATGTCCTCAATCGGACGGCTCTCCATCTGTCCTTCGGCATTCATATAATTGCTCTGTTTGGGCAGGATTTTCTGTGTAATATCGGCATGGAAGGTCACAAGAACCGGTCCGTCCGAATCCATCGCTTCCCGAAGCTTTTCCTCAAGATTTTCTTCGTTTTCGATCCGGAAGCCGGGAATGCCGAAGGCCAAAGCGACCCGGTTCATGTTCGGCAGGCTCAGGCCGGATTCCTCGGTGCAGCCCGTGAGCCGTCCCTTGAAATTGCCGGTCTGGGAGCTGTAAATCATGCTGTAGCCGTCGTTGTCCGCGACAAAGATTTTGACCGGAAGGTTCAGCCGGCGGATAACCTCCAGCTCCTGCATATTCATCGCAATGCTGCCGTCTCCGGTGACGAGGACGGTCCGCTTTCCGCCGGATCCGATGCAGCTGCCGATCGCAGCCGGCACGTCGTAGCCCATCGCCGCCATGCTCTTGTTCAGGAAAGCGCGCTGGCCCTTTTTCAGGCGAAGGACCTTCTTGCCGATGTCGACCGAAGTCCCGGAACTTGTAAACTGGTAAATATCATCCGCAGTCATAAGATCCGACAGTTTATCCACGACGTTGTATATGCTGACATAGCCTTCGCGCGGCGCCTGCTCGGGGATCACCGGCGGGAAGGCTTCGCGGATTTTTAGGCAGCGCGTAAACCAGGCGCTCCGGTCCTTCTTTTCACAGAGATCCGAAAGTTTCAGCGCGGTCTCGAAGAAGGAAGCCGCGTCTGCTGCAATCGGAAGCTCGGGTGAAAGGCTCTTCTTCCGCATCTCATTTTCGTCGATATCGACCATCACGTGGAAGGCATTTTTCAGGAAGCCCGCATAATTGTAGCCGCTGTTCAGGATGCTGAGCCGGGTGCCGACTGACAGGACAAAGTCCGCGCTCTGCTGGATCAGGTTCGCACTCCGGTCCCCGACCGAACCCGGACGGCCGAAGTACATCGGGTGATCGTCTTCCACAAGGTCCGTCCCGTTCCAGGATGTCAGGACCGGGATCTGATAGGTATCCAGAAACTCCCGCAGTAATGGAACCGCGTGCGCGAGCCGCACGCCGTTTCCGACGATCATCACCGGCTTTTCGCTCTGATTCAGATGCTTGATCGCTTCCCGGACCAGGACTTCATCTGCCGGATACTGCGGAAGGTTTTCTGTATCGAAACCCTGCTGGCTTTCGGGATCAATCATCGAAGCCTGGATATCCAGCGGTACATCGAGCCAGGCAGGGCCCGGACGGCCGTTCTGCATCAGCGCAGCCGCTTTCTCGAGATGATAGCGCAGGGTTTCCGGGTCGTCGATCTGGGCCGCGTAGCTGCAGCTGTCCTTCACCATGCGGATGATATTGACTTCCTGGATGCCGAACTGGCGGATATTCTGGTCCCCGACAAGGTCCGCACGCTTCGCCTGCCCGGAGATGAACAGCACCGGGATCGAATCCATATAGCAGCCGCAGAGTGCCGTCAGCGCATTCGTCGCGCCGGGTCCGCTTGTCACAAGGCAGGCGCCGAAGCCTTCCCGGATCCGGGCATAGGCC
>CADCPV010000417.1 GCA_902803345.1 uncultured Eubacteriales bacterium
AACCGGCGCTTCACTTGCAAATATCGTAATTCCCCGGGCACGCTCCAGCGCATGTGTATCCATGACCGTGTCGCCGTGGTCGACGCGGCCCACCCGGCGCATCGCACCGGCTGTATAGAGCATGGCTTCCGCGAGCGTCGTCTTGCCCGCGTCAACATGCGCCAGGATCCCGAGAACTGTGTTCATGACGAAAGACCAGCAATCACCGGCTCCAGAATCTCAATCATCCGGTCAATATCCGCCTTTTCGATCACGAGCGGCGGCACAAAACGCAGGATATTCGTACCGGCATTGATCAAAATCAGGCCGTTTTCCATCGCCTTTGCGATAATCGCAGAAACTGGGCGGTCAAACACCAGTCCCTGCATCAGTCCGGTGCCCCTGTGCCCGAGAATGCAGTCGTACTTTTCAGCAAGCGCTTTTAGCTTCTCTGTAAGATAGGGTGAAACCTCCCGCACGTGGCCGCAGATATCGTTCTCTTTGTAAAGTTCCAGAACCTTTGCAACTGCCGCGCAGGCAAAGGGATTTCCGCCGTAGGTGGTGCCGTGGTCGCCGGGCACGAGACTGTATTTCGCGCACTCTTCCGTGAGAAGGAATGCGCCGACCGGGACGCCGCAGCCAAGGGCTTTTGCGGTCGCCATAATATCCGGGCGGATGCCGTATTTCTGCCAGGCGTACAGATAGCCTGTCCGGCCCATTCCGCACTGCACTTCATCAAAGATCAGGCAGATATTATGCTCGCGGGTCAGGTTCCGAAGACCCCATAAGAACTCTTCCGTCGCCGGAATCAGGCCGCCTTCCCCCTGTACAGGTTCGACAATGACCGCCGCGGTTTTCCCGGTAACCAGCGCTTTCACACTCTCAAGATCGTTCAGGTTCGCAAAGCGGACATTGCAGGGCATGGTGCCGAAGGCTTCCCGGTAATGCGCATTTCCGGTGACCGAAAGCGCCCCGTAGGTCCGGCCGTGGAAACTGTGTTCCATCGCGATCACTTCGTAATCATCCGCACCGCGCGTCGTATAAGCGTATTTCAGGGCTGCTTTCAGTGCGCCCTCGACCGCCTCCGCGCCGGAATTCGTGAAAAACACCCGGTCCATCTGTGACGCTTCCTTGAGAAGGTGCGCCGCCCGGATCGCCGGCTCATTGTAATAGTAGTTCGATGTGTGGAGAATTTTGTCGATCTGCGCCTTCAGGGCCTCGTCATAACCCGGGAAATGGTAGCCCAGCGCGAAGACCGCAATTCCGGCCACAAAATCCAGGTATTCCTTCCCGTCCGTATCATAAAGATGAACGCCCTCGCCGCGCTCCAGTACGATCTGGTAACGGTTGTAGGTGTGCAGCAGGTCCTGTTCTGCCTGGTTAATTAAGTTCTGCATGCTGTCTGTCATGATGAGGTGTCACTCCTTATAAAACATCGTTCCGAAACCTTTGTCCGTAAATATCTCCAGTAAGATGCTGTGCGGTACGCGCCCGTCAAGGATATGCACCCGGTTAACGCCGCCCTTGATAGCGTCGGTGCAGTTTGAAAGCTTCGGGAGCATTCCGCCGCCGATCATCCCGTCCGAAATCAGTTTGTCGGCTTCTCTCGTGCTGATCCGGCTGATAAAGCTCGACTTCTCCGAGAAATCGCGGTACAGGCCCTCGACGTCCGTAAGGTACACCAGCTTGTCCGCGCCAACAGCAGACGCGATCTTCTGCGCCGCCTCGTCCGCGTTGATATTGTAGGTCTGATAATCATCATCCAGCCCGATCGGCGCAACGATCGGCAGATAGTCGCGCTCCAGAAGGTCATACAGAATCTTCGGGTTAACATCTGTAATCTCCCCGACAAAGCCGATGTCCTGCCCGCCGGAAAGACGCTTTTTCACACGCAGCATCTGTCCGTCCTTGCCGCTGACAGATACGGCCTTCACGCCCAGCGTCTCAACCATTGTCACAAGGTCCTTTCCGACCTTTCCGAGCACCATTTCGGCGATTTCCATCGTCTCCGCGTCCGTCACCCGAAGCCCGTTCACAAACTGTGCTTCCTTGCCGGTTTTCGTGACCCAGGAAGAGATCGCCTTCCCGCCGCCGTGCACAATGATCGGCTTGAAACCGACCAGCTTCAGAAGTGTCACGTCCTTGATCACCGACAGCTGCAGCGCGGGATCCGTCATCGCGGAGCCGCCGTATTTGACAACGATGATTTTGCGGTTGAACTGCTGAATATAGGGAAGGGCTTCGATCAGGACCTCCGCCTTCTGCTGTGCTTCATCGATATAATCTGCCATGATGTCTCCTCTTGTTTCTCCTCAGGACCGGTAGTCCGCATTGATGCTCACATAATCGTAGGTCAAATCGCAGCCCCAGGCTGTGGCCGAAGCCTCGCCCATTTTCATGTCGGAGAGGAAGCATACCTTATCCTCCGACATGATTGATCGGGCCAGTTCCTCGTCAAATCCGAGCACTTTCCCGCCGCTGCAGAACAAAATCTCACCCTGCTCCCCGATCATGCGGATCTCGACTTTATCCGGGTCGAATTCCGGTCCCGCATAGCCGAGCGCACACAGAAGCCGTCCGCAGTTTGCATCCTTTCCGAATATCATTGCCTTGACAAGGCTCGATGTAATGACGGATTTCGCAAGAATCTTTGCGTTTTCCACCGTATCCATGCGGATGACCTGTGATTCGATCAGTTTTGTCGCACCTTCTCCGTCTGAAGCCATCTTCACCGCAAGGTCCCGGCAGAGTGCGAAAAGCGCATCGTAAAAGAGTCTGTAACTGCCGTCTTCTTCGGTGATTTCAAGGTTTTTTGCTTCTCCGTTTGCCAGCACGAGAAGCGTATCGTTTGTCGAGGTATCGCCGTCCACGGAAATCATGTTGAAAGTATCCGCTACGATTTCGCCGAGAGCCTTCTGGAGAAGACTCTTTTCAATCGCACAGTCCGTCGTGATATAGCCGAGCATCGTGCACATATTCGGATGAATCATGCCGGAGCCCTTTGACATGCCGCCAAGCGTCACTGTGACCGTGCCCTCGCCGGATTCCGCCGGAAGCTCGATTTCACAGGCGAATTCCTTGTTGACGGTGTCGGTGGTCATGATGGCTTTACTGGCTGCGGTTCCTGCTTCCGGACTGTCGGAAAGTGCCGCAGAAAGAAGCTCAATCCCCCGCTCAATCCGCGCAATATCAATCTGCATGCCGATGACGCCGGTTGACCCGATCAGCACCGAATCCTTCGGAATTCCGAGGGTTTTCGCCGCAGCTTCGGCGGTTTTTTCGCAAAGTTCCAAACCTTCCCTGCCGGTTCCCGCATTCGCGATGCCGGAGTTCACGATGACCGCCCGGCCTTTCGCGCCGGATGTTACAATCTCCCGGTCCCAGAGCACCGGGGCTGCCTTGACGATATTTCTGGTAAAGGTTCCGGCGAGTGTGCAGGGCGCATCCGACAGGATCATCGCCATGTCTGTCCGTCCCTGATATTTGATGCCGGCAGCCGCGGAAGAAGCCTGAAAGCCCTTCGGTGCGGTTACGCCGCCCGTGATTTTCTTCATATTTTTCTTATTCTCCTGCCTCAATAAACTGGGTGATATTCTTCTCGTTCAGGGTGAATTCGTAATAGTTTGCATTCGACATCTTCCAGCCGATCTTTGTCCAGAAAGCATTGCCGACATCGTTGTTTTTGAAGGCAATCAGCGCTACTTTGTTGATGCCGATCTTCTTGAGTTCCTGCATGCAGTAGCCGACCATCCGCGTCCCGATGCCCTGCCGCCGGTATTCCTTTGCGACACAGACATGATATAAAGAACCCTGCCGCCCGTCTGAACCGCAGAGAATGGAACCCACAATCCGGCCGTCGCATTCGGCGATGACCGAAGTGGTCGGATTTCGCCTCAAAAACCGCTCGATATCCTCCCGGGAATCATCCAGCGCACGGATTCCAAAGCCCCGGATGGTCATCCAGAGCGCCCGCACATCTTCATAATCGCCGATTGACATCGGCTGGATCCGAACTTCGGCCATATGTCACTCCTTCCACAGATAACACGGATTATAGCCGATCAGCACCCGAAAATCAAGATTTTTCGCCCTTTCCGAAAGCGAATCGGCAAATGTTCCCATAAAAGGAACCATTTGCCGATTTCATGTGGTAATTCTGTCATCTTCTCCTGCTGATCAGACGAAGCAGATGGATTTTTCTTTTCAATACCGGACAGAGACTAATAGGTATAAAGGAACGTCACTTCTCCGTTTGACAGATTCTTTTTCACAAGTACGCCCTGGATGAGCGTATAGCCGGGGCGCCATCCAAGATCTTCCCCGTTCGGCTCGTCATACTCGATTCGGACGTAGGCACAGCCGTCCAGAACCACTGCGTCTTTCAGCATAAAGTAGCCTTCATCCGATCCGATGGACTGATAGTCCTCCGGCAGCAGAAGCAGCTGGTCCTCCCCATTGTCTTCCCTGATCAGATATACATGTCCGTCGCTGATCCGGAATTTCGTCAGTCCCGTGTAGGATGCCGTCTCCACCCGGGATTCCATATCCGGGTAAATGTAAATACCGCCTTCCGCATCCACCGTAAAGTCCGCGCCGACCAGGCTGTCTTTCCCGGCAAGCACCTCAAAGTCTGATCCGTCGGGCCTGATCCGGGCAATCCTTCCGCCCTGATAGAAAACACCGGATCCGGCAATGGAGCCGTAGGAGAAGTAGAGCCATTCCTCCCCCTCTATCACAGGAAAACGAACTTCGGCGATACAGGGGCCGGCATAACCGCCTTCCACAAAAGACATGTCCGGACTGCACAGAAGCTCGAGGTGTGTCTCTCCCGGCGTTATCGTGTAGATATCCATCGTTTTTGCAGAAGTATCCGAATCCGTAAGATAAGCGATTCCGTTATGAACGCCGGCAAAGGCGAAAACCTCATCCGTAATGGGCGTCGACATCCCGCTGGTACTGTTCAGAAGCGCAATACAGTCATTCGAATCAGATCCGCCGGCCTGCTGCCAGATAATATGCTGCGCGTCGATACAGCCAAGCAGTACGCCTGCACCGTACGATTTTCCTCCGCTGCCGTCGGGATTGACCGACAGGACCTCGCGGCTGCCGTCCTCATTCATACGTCCGTAATAAATCCGGCCGCCGGCAGCACAGAGATCTCCGCTGCCGCAGTCTGTCAGAATCACATTCTCCGAGTCACCGCTTCTTCGGATCAGTTCGTTCTCGACACCCCTTACGGTCATATGATAGCCCATAATTCCGTCGCGGTCAAAACTTTCGTAACGATAGCGCCAGTAATACACTGCATTTCCGTCCGAGACCACCTCACCGAAAGAAGCACTGTCATATGGATCGAGAATTGCAAGGAGCGCGTCTCTCGTTTCCGTGAGCTTTCCGGACACCTGATCAAACCACTCCCGCGCTTCTTCTCCGGCTTTCCGGTTGATCAGAGACAGAAGGCCCGCATCATGGTCCACGATACTGTAGATACAGTATTCACCGCGGATTCTTGTAACGCTCAGATATTCACCGGCTGCTACAAAACTTCGGACAGCGGCCTCTTCCGCATCAGCCCCGGCATTCTCATTTCTGGCCTTATAATACTCTGTCCTGCATTCCTGAATCCATATCTTCAGCGCATCACTGATATGGGGCAGCGCCATAATTTCGCCTGCCCGGTTCATCAGATCCTCTCCGCCCACCGTAATATTCCCAACCATTTTGGCAATTCCGGCTGCGAGATCCCAGTCTGCTTTCAGAAGAGACAGGATATTCATAACACCGCTTGAAATATCGGTAAAGGATTTCAGCACTCCGCCGGAAGTATAGCTCCGGGTGCTTTTCAGATACTCCAATGCATAGTTGCTGAAAAGGAAATCAACTGTATCGTATTTCTTCGCAGCATCCACGTAAATAGAGCCGAATGCCTGAAGCTCAAGCACTGCGGCTTCTTCCAGACCGCGCTGAAGCTTCTTCGCCGCATTTGCCAGGTCTTTAAAACTGCTCTTTGTCATTGCAGTAAGAAACTGACTGTGGGCACTGTAGCACTGAATATAGGTCTCCAGCATGGACAGCTGCTTCACCCCGTCCTCCAGCACGCCCTCCGCAATCGACAGACCGTCAATTGCTGTCGAAATTGCCTGCTGAAGCTCGGTGGAAACGCCGCCAAGTCCTTTATAAACTCCGATCGCGCTCACACCCATTTTGACTACATCGACAAAGTAGTCTTTCGGTTTTTTCAGATTATCGTGCTCCGCGAGTGCTTCGAGATCGGCTGCATTGTCCGTCTCGTAAAGCGCCATCAGGGTGACAAGAAGCTCTGCATAGCGGTCCTCATCCGGAACCGCTGTCTTCTCGATCACTTTCTCCGCAAGAAACATACCCGCAAGGAAGGTTTCATCTGTCTCGAACTTCCTTCCATTGCTCACATAGGCATAGCTGCCATTGAAAAGCTCGTCATACAGGCTGTCCGCGATAAAGCTTTCCATCCGCTGTCCGTACACCGTAGCTGGCTCTTCCGCAGCACTTGTAAAGACCGTACCGGAAAGAAGGAGAATGAAGGTCAGAAATATGGCTGTGATTCTTTTCATTCTGCTGCCTCCTCTGCCGGCTGCAGGTTTTTAAGCGCGAATATCAGGACCTCATGCACGACAGCATCCCGGAAAGCGGCCTTTACCGCTTCCTCATCCGCGCTTTCAACCGGAAATTCATAGATTCTGCTGTCCTGAGACGCTGCGGCTGCCTGAAGATTTTCCATGGTCAGCTCTTTTCCTTCTTTGGACAGCTGTTCCACTGCCTGTGCGATGTCCGGCGCAGAAACCTTTGCAGTCAGTCCGTTTTCCGGGTCTTCCGATACTTCATATGTTTCAAGCAGACTGTCAATATATCCCTTCATGGACGCAGTATCTTCTGCTGAAGCATCCGAGCTGTCATCCTGATCCACCGGATTCCCGTCTTCCTCATCCGAAGTCTCCCCGGATGAATCCGCGTTGAGCTGCTCCTCTTCTTTTCCGGATGATTTTTCCGCTTCCCCGTCTTCTTTCAAGCTTGTTTCCCGGCTCTCACGAACAACAGCCGGCGCCTGCCCTCCGAAAAGGCAGGCGCACGGAAGCAGTCCGATGATCAGAACCATACAGAG
>CADCPV010000418.1 GCA_902803345.1 uncultured Eubacteriales bacterium
CAACGGCTATCAGCGGAACAGTAAAGGACATCACTGTCGCAAACGGTTCCGCAACGGCAACTGTGACATATGAAAACCTGACGATCGGTAATCGGTACTACATCTATGAAACAAACGCAGTCGGCTTAAAGCTGAATCCTGACGATAAGCAAGACGGTTATTATGTTGTTGACAACGGCGGACAATCTGAGGCTGTCACCCTCAGTCCCATCGTTAATGTTGGGGTTGAAAATGAACGCAGAACGGGAGACCTGGCACTGAAGAAGATAGTTACGGGTGACGGCGCAAATCCTGACAAGGAATTTGAATTCACCATCAACCTGACTGCACCGTCCGGAGAAACACTGGCTGAAAGCTACCAGTATACAAAGACCGGCACAACAGGAGCCCAGACACTGAACCTTACACGGACAGACGAAAACACGAAAGCCACCATCACGGGCATTGGGCTGAAGGCGAATGAAGTCTATACGATTCTCGGACTGCCCGATGGCACAGTGTACAGTATCAGCGAAGAAGATTACAGCGCTGAAGGCTATACCGCTGCCGTGACATCAACCGATGACAAAGACGGAACCATTACCGGCGGAGCGAACCGAAAGGTATCCGTTGAATTCACCAACACCTTTGAATCAGGCGGACTGACTGTGGCGAAGGTTCTGGATGGAAATGCCAAAGATCTGAATAAGGAATTCAGCTTCCAGGTCGAATTTACTCAGCCTAATCTTTCCGGCAATAACGGAACCTATAAGACCGGAACCGATGAAACCATTGGCTCGGCGGCTGGAACTCCCATTGTGTTTGCAAACGGCACGGCAACCGTTACCTTTACGCTCAAGGGCGGCGAAAAGGCTGTGCTGTCCACGATCCCGAAAGGAACAAGCTTTACTGTGGAGGAAACTTCAGCAGATCAGGATGGCTATGAGACCACTGTGACGAGCACAGGCGGTACGGCGGACGGCAAGAAAGTCACCGGAACTATCAGTTCTGAAGCCGACGTGACTGTGAGTTATACCAACGCAAAGAGTATTACAAGTATCGAAGCAGCCAAGCAGTGGAAAGCCGGAAATCAAAAGATTGTATGGCCCGCCGATGTGGAAAGCGTAGAGTTCAAGCTGTTTAAGACGGTAAACGGAAATGAAACAGCAGTCACGGGTACCGATCTGACCAATTACGCGACGAGTGAACAGATCAACGCCTTCCTGAACCCGCAGACGGTCACGGTAACAACGACAGATCATAAAGCTTCCTGGGAGAATCTGCCTACAAGATATCTGATTGACGGTGTCTGGTATGATGCTGTATATACGATAAAGGAAACAAAAATCACCTATACAGAGGCATCCGGAATCACTCCCAGAGAGGTCGATCTTGCTGCGCCGATCGCTGCAGCGGACTCTGTCATCCTTAATGAGATCCAGCCGACAAGCATCAGCGCGACAAAGAAATGGATAGACAAGGATGGCAATGAGCTGACAGGCGCTGATATTCCGGCAGGCGCGGCAGTAACATTTACGCTGCTGGCTGACAACTCAGCAACGACCCATACCGTACTGCTGGACGGTGAGGATGAAACCGCTGGCGGAACGATGACGCCTGCAGGCACTGATTACGAAAGCGCAGGCTGGACAGCCTGGTTTACCAATCTGCCGAAGTATACCGACGCTGGTGACTTGATCCGCTATACAGTGAAAGAGACCGGAAAGTGGACCAATTATGAGATCCAAGGTAATGATACTGTCGATAATGGCGGTACGATCGTCAATAAGGAACTAAGCGGCAAGCTGAAGGTGACCAAGAAAGTCCATAAAGACGGAAGCCTCAATACAGAAGGTACCGGAACCTTCAGGATTGGTATCTTCCCGATGACGGAGAACGGGGGTTCCTGGATCCCCGCATCCACAGCGGAAGAAATCAAAGAGATTCAAGTTACTGCAAACGGAAGCAATACCGTTGAATTTGACAACCTGAGAATCGGTGCTAAGTACGCTGTATATGAAGTTGACGGTGATGGCAATATTCTTTCAAACGGAACGTATACAGGCATCTACACGGTAAAGTATAACGCAAACACTGAATTGACCATTGCCCTGGATACTACTCCCGAAACAACTATTGTCAACGATGAGGAACTGGCAGACTTCATCATTCTAAAAGTTAAATCAGACGGTATGACCGAACCATTGACCGGAGCCATCTTTAAGCTGGAAAAACAGAACGCTGACGGGAATACCTGGTCAGGTGTGGTCGGTTACGCCTCAATCGAAGTGGATCCTGAAGGCAAAGCCACCATTGAAAACCTGACCGAAGGTACTTATCAGCTAATCGAAACCA
>CADCPV010000419.1 GCA_902803345.1 uncultured Eubacteriales bacterium
CACCAGATACAGAGCAGCGAAGAAGAGAACACCGCCAACATTCTGGTCTTTGACCATTCCAACAGCGTCACTTGCTGTTCCGCCCACAAGACGGCCGCTCATCATGAAGCCTGCCCAGTCATAGGCAAAGTGCAGAAACATGATGAACCAGGGATGCTTGCCGGTACGGAAATAGACCGCACCCCAATAGATTCCGCTGCATACCGTAGAAACAGCCTGCGTGACTGCAGCTGCTGCACCGATACGGGCGATATTTCCAAGATGTGCGATTCCGAAACAGAGTCCGGAAAGCACGAGTGCACAGAGCACGGTTTTCAGATTCGTTTCACCAAAATACCGATGCAGGGCTCTCTGCATTACACCGCGGAAAAGCAATTCTTCGGTATAGCCAATTAATACGACCTGCAGAACGAAGAGAATAAACTCCAGTGGTGTTGCGGTTGACAGCAGCAATGTAGCGATTCCGAAAACCGAATAAAACAGTATCAGAACGAATGCCAGACCGGCGGATGTCCATCCGGATTTCAGACAATTCTTCTCTGCACGATACACATCTGTTCGCCTGATCAGAAATACGGCAACTGTCGCATAAACTGCAAAGGCAAGCTGAGCGGTAAAATCACACACATATTCATTCGTAATTATTCCATCCAGAAATGATCCTGTCAGTTTGTAGAGTGCCATCGACCCGATAATGGCTGCCAGTGCCAGCAAAACATTTTTCTGTTTTTCTTTCATAACTTTCTCCCCGAAAAGGACAGACATGCATTACAAAACCGGAATCATCACCCGAAATAGCTGGTACAGGGAATGCATGTAATGGGTACATAATATCACATACTACACTTGTCATAATCCTGCATTTCATCGTTTTGGTTGCGATTACATTTCAGGAAAGCAATAATAGAATTATTCTTAATATTTGTTAACGGAGGTATCACAAATGATTATTGTCATTGGCGCAGCAGTGCTCAGTCTTATTCCATCCATTTCCCTTTACTTCTGGATGAAGAATAAAGTCCGCAAGCCAGATGATGAGGTGTTTAAACAGACTTGCCGCACCGCATTGATAAACGGATTTCTTTCGACGTTAATTATTATTCTGCTGTCCGGCACATTTGCTGTTGCTGCAGGATTGCTTGGTATAAAAGAAGGCGCTTCCCTTCCGGCAACTGCATACCACCAATTTATCAAGCTCGCATTAAGCGAAGAACTGGCAAAATCGCTGATGCTCTGGAGGACACTGAAGAAAGCCAATTACTCCTATACTTGGCAGGATGTGATCATCTTCATGGTGTCGGTTTCCATCGGATTTGAAATTCTGGAAGCAGTTGTCTATGCGATCGGAGAAGGTCCGATCCCGATTCTGATCCGCGGCATTCTCATCATGCACGGCGGATTCGGCTTTATTGAAGGCTGGTTCTACGGAAAGGCAATGTACACCAAAAACAAGGCTTATATCGCCGTGGGCTTCATACTCGCCTGGCTCATGCATGGCGCATACGATTTCGGTCTGAATGAGGAGTTCCTTGCGCTTAATCCGAACAATGCCTATCTGTCTGTAGGCATTGCAGGTTTCTCGCTGGTACTGCTGGTTTCACTCATCGTGTTTTTTACACGGAAGCGGAAGCCGCAGTATCTTGAACCACTGCAGTAAAACGACACTCTCCGGGTTCAGAAAGTACAAAACGGCTTAAGGTATCCCTTAAGTCATTTTATGTTTTGTCCGAACATTTTAGAAATTATGGTCAATTATGCATGCTTTGTTTTCCTTCAAGTTTCCATAAAAAACTAAAAGCGAAGCATATTATGCCCCGCCTGGATATCTCAAATCCTAGTTATTGTGATAGTGATATGTATACATATCAAGTGTTGTTTGTTCGATCCCCTGCGATAAGATATTTCCCCACCCACTGTGAGGGAAAAGTATCTGATTTGCATACTCAATAGCAGCGTATGGATTAGAAGCGCCTAATTCCCGCATTTTCATAACCGCTTCCTGATAAGTTATGCCATTGATCGCATAGTTATCCGGCATGGCCCAGTCATCGGGGTTGTAAGGCTTTCCGGGTCTGGGTCCGGATTTGCCGCCGGCAATAAAATCCAGTTCATCATCACTGAGTCTGTTTTTCTTATTTTTGTCCATCTGAATATTCTCCAATTTTCTTTCTTACAACAAATTATACGAAGCAGCTCCACATTTTCCATTTTTTTCTCTTCCTTTCGTATTCATCATTTATGGGACATGAAAGTATTGAGACAACAATGCAGTACTATGTTCACTGGAACCAGGAGCTTAAGGAAGCAGAAGTCGCACGGCTCGATGAGCTGAAAGATTATGATGATGACGATGATGAGGCGGAAGATCTGGATGAGACATGAGCCCGCGTCAGCGAATTCCGAGGCTCTTCAGCACGGCGCATGCACGCATGAAACGCGAGTTGTAAAATCAAAAAATTTACAACCTTTTTTACAACTTTTTTTGAATAATTATGCAGAAAAATGCAAAAAAAGGGCAAAACTATGCGATATGCCGGATATAATGAACAACATATGATTATGGCTTAAATATGCGGTTTTAGGAGGTTTTGCAAGGGTATGCAAGGTAAGATAAAAATACTGTTCATTTGCCATGGCAATATCTGCCGGAGTCCGATGGCGGAATTTGTCATGAAGAAGCTTGCGGAGGATGCAGGCCGATCAGACGATTACCATATCGAATCTGCTGCGACAAGCACGGAAGAGATCGGAAATCCCGTATATCCTCCCGCAAGACGAAAGCTTGCGGAGCACGGAATATCCTGTGCCGGGAAAACAGCACGTCAGATCCGCCGGCAGGATTATGAATCATATGATTATCTGATTGGAATGGATGAGGCGAATCTTCGGAA
>CADCPV010000420.1 GCA_902803345.1 uncultured Eubacteriales bacterium
AATTCCTCGCCGTCATAGAAGCAGAAATCGATCGACAGGTTCGTCTCAACATCCTTGAAACGGTCCGCCAGTTCCAGCACCATGCCGACGCCGGTGCCGTTATCCTCGGCGCCTTTCGTATCGACGCAGTCGTAATGTGCGCCGATCATGATTGTCTTTTCGGACTTTCCCTGCTTGTGGAAGGTAACGGTCACATACTCGTTTCCGAGGTTTTCCCCGTACCAGTATTCGGGCTCCGTATAACCGAAGCCCGCCATCTCCGAGACAATCCACTGCCTCGTCTCAAGAAGGCGCGTCTTGTCCGTCGTCAATTCATTGTTGTTGATCCTCTTCGGAAGATTGTCATTCAGGTACCGGACGTACTGGTACGCCTTTACGCCGTACTCCTCGTTGTCCGCCTGAACCGGTATGGAAAAGCTTCCTGAAAGAAGCCCGATGACTGCAAGAACCGCGATGGCTCCTGTTAATCTTTTCATCACAATTTTGTCCCTTACTGAAACTGTTTCAGCAGATATTCGACTGCTGTATCAAGCTGATTGTCGTTCTCCGTATCATTCTGCTCTACGACAATGTCCGGCGTAATGCCGACTCCGTGAATGCAGACACCGTTCGGCGTATAGTAACGCGAAGTGGTCACCTTGATTGCCGAGCCGTCTGAAAGTCCCATAATGGACTGGACGATTCCCTTGCCGTAGGTCTGAGTGCCGATAATCTCGGCTGCTCCGTAATCCTGCAGTGCGCCGGTGAAAATCTCGGATGCGGAAGCTGAATAACCGTTCACCAGTACAACCATCGGAACATCCAGCACACATTCCGCGTCGGAATAGATGTAGTCAGTCTTGCCTTCCGCTGTCTCTGTATAAGTAATTACGCCCTCAGGCAGCATTTCGTCCAAAATCGCCGTCACCGTATTCAGAAGGCCGCCGCCGTTTGATCGGATGTCCACGATAAGCGCCTTCATGCCCTGCGCCTTCAGGTCGTTAAAGGCATCCATGTACTGCTGGTAGGTCGGCTCGTCAAAGGAATCCATCTTGATATAGCCGATCTTCTGATCCAGCATTTTATGCGTGATTGTCTCAACCGTAATGCGCTGCCGTGTGATCGTGAGTTCAAATTCCTTACCGGTTGAGGGGCGGTAAACCGTGAGATCGACTGTCGTGCCCTGCTCGCCGCGGATTTTGGAAACCGCAAGATCCAGGTCCAGACCGGCAATATCCTCGCCGTCGACCTTCATGATCAGGTCATCCGCACGGAGCCCTGCCGCATACGCCGGTGATGTATCGTAGGGCCGTACGACCCGGACATATCCGGTCGCCGTATCACTCTGTACAAGGGCGCCGATCCCGCTGAATACGCCCTGCATGGACTCCAAAAGCGTCTTGTATTCATCCTGTGTGTAGTAGACCGTATAGGGATCATTGAAGGAATTCATGTATCCCTTAATGATGCCGGACTGCGTATCAACGTCCTTGTCAAAAAGGAACTCTTCCTGGATCACCTCGTCGATCGCGTTGATCTTGTCAATTGTCGACTGGTCTACCGCACCGCCTGCTGTCACGGTATCCCCGCTCTTCATTGCGCGCATCGTAATCAGGATCGCGAACGCAAACAACAAGGAAACTAATATTCCTGCAAGAAAGCCGAACAGGAAGAATAATGGTCTGGGGACGCCGCCTTTTCTGGGCTCCTTCTGCGGTGCCGGGATCTGGTACTGCGGATAGTTCGGATCCGGGGACGCGAAATAGCTCTCGCGGCTGTCCTGTCTAGTAGTATCATCGTACATAAGAAATCTGCTGTTACTCCTGTGTATCCATATAGTGCATGTACTTCACGACCATCAGGGCAATCTTGAATGTGATCGCATCATCAAAGACCCGGAGGTCCAGGCCCGTCATCTTCTGCAGTTTGTCCAGCCGGTAGACGAGCGTATTGCGGTGAATGTACAGCTGTCTTGAAGTCTCGGAAACATTCAGGTTGTTGTCAAAGAACTGGTTGATGGTTGCGAGTGTTTCCTCGTCATAGTTTTCGGGCGAATCGCCGTGGAAGATTTCCTCGATGAACATCCGGCACATCGGAAGCGGAAGCTGGTAAATGAGACGGCCGATTCCAAGCGACGCATAGCTGATCACGTTCTGTTCCGGTGTGAAAATCTTGCCGACTGAAAGGGCGATCTGCGCCTCCTTGTAGGAATTCGAGACCTTGCGGATTTCGTTCGCGACATTGCCGAACGCGATCCGGACCTG
>CADCPV010000421.1 GCA_902803345.1 uncultured Eubacteriales bacterium
ACACAGTGCGCGAAGCCGATCGTCGATGAAAGCCTCGTGAGCCAGGTGCTTGCGGACAACCCCGAGTCCTTCCAGACGGTCATCTATTCGACGCTGAACGGCAAGGAATATCTCTACGGCGTCCCGTATATCTCGCAGGCGCTGTTCCTGTATTACAATAAGGCGCTGGTCACCGAAGAGCAGGCCAAGACCTTTGAAGGCCTGCAGGAGGCCGCGAAAGCCGCGAATACCAAGGCCATCACCGTAACCGGCGACGACGGCTTCAATATGAGCTTCGCGCTTCTTGCCCGGAAAGTCAGCGACAAGAGTACGACTGTAAAGCTCTTTGAAGGTGCGGAATCTGTTTCCGGCGGCTCCAAGGGCAAGAGCAACTGCCAGGGCGATGATACGGTTGCAATCGTCCGCTGGCTGCAGGACTTCGCTTCCGATCCGAATGGCTTCAAATGGGCTTCTCCGGATGGCTGGGAAGCAGACCTGAACAAGGATAATAAGGGTGCCCTTGCAGTCATCGGCGGCGCATGGCATTACAATTCCGCAAAGGCAGCTCTCGGCGAGACGAACCTCGGCATTACGCTGATCCCGACCTTCAAGCTGACCGACCGTGCGGTGGAAGGCCTGAGTACGGTCAAGGCCGGCGACGAATACCGCGGCGGCACCTTTGCAGACTGCAAGTGCTTCATGATCAATGCGAACTCCGCAGTCAGCAAGTACGCGAAAGAGCAGGAGCTGATCAAGTACCTTTCCAGCAAGGATGTACAGAACAAATCTTACCTCGAAGTGCTGAACGTCCCGGCTTATGTCGGTGCAGCAGATTACATCAAGCAGTGCTTCGAAGAAGGCAAGGTTTCCGAGAGTGAATATATGCTTGCGGCATCGCAGGTCAGCATGGCGGAGTGGGGCATCCCGCAGCCGTTCATCACCGGCACCCTGAACACCTATTACTACTCGAAGAACGGTCCGGCGGTGTTCCGTGCGATGATCGACAAGACGGCTTATCCGACGACCGGCGACCAGATCCTGACCGAGACGGAATCTCTGGAGTCCATCCGCAAAGGCCTGTACCTGATCGAGTATCTGTGGATGCACGGTGTGACACCGTCTGAATTCCCGGCCAAACTGCCGGAAGAGGCTTAACAAACCGGTCTGATTTCTGAACAGTCTTTTGGGAGGAAAAACTATGAGCTCCACAAAAAAAGCGGCTCCGAAAACGAAAGAAGCCAGGGTGACCGTCTTTGAACGGATCGGCAAGAAGCTTTCCGACTTCGGCAAGCGTTTCGTCGACGGTTCACCGGGAACGAAGCTTTCGCACTTTATTTTCGGCGCCGGAAATTTCTATCACAAACAGTATATCAAAGGCGCGCTTTTCCTGCTGCTGCAGCTGGGCATCCTGGCCGTGATGATCTTCTGCCCGTCCATAAACGGTACGCCCTACGGCTGGAAAGCGCTGAAAAACCTTTCACTGAAAAACGTTACGGAAGGCGGCGATTTCGATCCGATGACCGGTCATCTGACCGTCGGTTCGGACTGTAAGCTGATGATCCTGTTCGGTTTTGTTACGATTGCGATGATTCTGATCTATTTCCTGATCTGGAACATGAACATCAAATCGTCCGTCAAGGCAGATGATGACAAGAAAGTCGGCAAAAAACCCACCACCTTCAAGGAAGACCTCGCGGAGCTTCTGGACGGCAAATTCCACGTCCTGATGCTGACGCCGACCTGCATCGCAGCGGCTGTCTTCTCGATCCTGCCGACGCTCTTCATGATCGCGCTCGCGTTCACGACCTACAACTCGCAGGACATGAACGACCTGGGCACGAACCTCTTTAACTGGAACGGGCTGCAGAACTTCCGGGCGGTTTTCACCGGCGAGGGTTCCCTCGGTTTTGAGATCAAGAACCGCTTCCTGCCGGTTCTCGGCTGGACCTTCATCTGGGCGATCCTTGCGACCTTCACCTGTTATTTCGGCGGCATTATCCTGGCGCTTTTAATCAACAAGAAAGGCCTGAAGGGCAAGAAGATCTTCCGTACGGTCTTCATCCTCACGATCGCGGTTCCGCAGTTCATTTCGCTGTTGGCAGTCCGCAACATTCTCGGCGAGTACGGCCCCTTCAACCAGATGCTGAAGGACATGGGACTGATCAAGGAATCGATCGGCTTCCTCGGACTGAAACCCGGAGACAGTGAACCGCTCGCGAAGGTTATGGTCATCATTGTCAACATGTGGGTCGGTATCCCGTACACGATGCTGATGACCTCCGGCATCCTGATGAATATTCCGACCGACCTCTATGAGGCGGCCCGCGTGGACGGCGCATCCACGGTGAAGATGTTCTTCAAGATCACGCTGCCCTACGTCATTTTCATTACGACGCCATACCTGATCTCGAGCTTTGTCGGCAACATCAACTCCTTCAATACGATCTTCCTTCTGACAGGAGGCGGCCCGACCTATACAGGCTATCAGGCCGGCGGCACGGATCTTCTTGTAACCTGGCTCTACAAGGTCACGATTGACCAGGGCTCCTACAACACCGGCGCGGTAATCGGTATCTTCACTTTCCTGATTACGGCAACGATTACGCTGATTACGTACCGGCGCAGTAAGGCATACAATGAGGAGGACACTTTCCAATGAGTACGACGAAAAAGAAAAGAGTCAGAAGCCAGTCCCGTGCCCGCAAGGTCAGTCTCGGCGTTACTTATGCCGTGCTGATTGTGCTTGGCATCATCTGGCTGATCCCGCTGATCTGGATTGTTCTGTCCGCCTTCCGCTGCGAATACCGCGACGGGACCTTTGTCGGAACGGTTGTTCCGAACTTCTTCCCGAAGGCTGTCGGATTCAAGAACTTCAAGGATCTGTTTACCGGCACCTATTACGGCGTCAAGTATGCGTTCCCGTTATGGATGCTGAACACGCTGATTATCGCAGTCATCGACTGTATCATCTCGACATTCCTGGTTCTTTCGGTTGCTTACTGTATGTCAAAGCTGAAATTCAAGCTTCGGAAAACCTTCATGAATGTGACGATGATCCTCGGCCTGTTCCCGGGCTTCATGAGCATGATCGCGATCTATTTCCTCCTGAAGTCGATCGGCCTGACCGGCAACCCGGCGCATCCGGAGTATTCGGTCATCGGCCTTGTGCTGGCCTACAGCGCAGGCGCAGGCCTCGGCTTCCAGATCGCGAAGGGCTTCTTCGACGTCATTCCGAACGCCCTCGTGGAATCCGCGAAGCTGGACGGCTGTACGAACTTCAAGATTTTCCGGCGGATTATTCTGCCACTCGCGAAGCCGATTATCATCTATCAGGCGCTGATGAGCTTCACCGGCCCCTGGATGGACTTCATCTTCGCGAAAGTCATTATCGGCGCGGATAACGCCCGCTACTGGACGGTTTCCGTCGGTCTGTACTCGATGCTTTTCGGTACGCATCCCGACACGAACCTCTTCACCCAGTTCGCAGCAGGCTGTGTGATCGTCGCGATTCCGATTGTTACACTGTTCATGTTCCTGCAGCAGTACTACGTCGAAGGCGTTACTGCCGGCGCTGTCAAGGGCTGATCCCCGGGGCGGAAAGGGAACAAAATATGTTTTGTCGAGGCAGGTCCCTATTGGGCCTGCCTTTTCCTTATGGTGAACCTATTTTGACTCCAAGTAAAATCAGGCTTGACATTATGCCGGAACTGTGATAAATTTCTATCCGTACGCGGCACGCGGCGCGTATAAAACAAAACGAGGAGGACAGGACAGAAATGTCGGAAAGGGCGCGGACAACAAGAGAATATACAATCTGATGTACCGTGGCCTGTCCATGGTGCAGTAACCTGTATGAATCCATGGATGCCTCCTGAAATCTCTGAAGGATAGAATAATGAAGCGCCCTATGCGATCCTGCATAGGGCGCTTTTTAGGAGAAATATGATGAAAAACACACAGCAGAAAACTTACACAAAACTATCGATGCTCGGCCACTTCCTGAAGGGCTGCATGCGCTTCTTTATCTTTACAATTCTCTGTTCCCTGCTGGTGACCGTGCTGGAAATGCTGATCCCTCAGGTCATCCGTCAGACCGTTGACGCTGTGATCGGAACGGAGGAGATGAATGCGCCGGGTTTCATCACGAAATGGTTCGCGTCTATGGGCGGGGCCGCCTTTTTCCGTGAAAACCTGTGGATCATCGCCATTATCATCATGATCATGGCGGCTCTTTTAGCGCTTGTAATCTACCTTCGCGGACTCAC
>CADCPV010000422.1 GCA_902803345.1 uncultured Eubacteriales bacterium
AAAAGGTGAATGCCAAATTGAAAAAGTTGTGATATAGTAGAGGTACGAAAATCAAGAGAAAGGGTGCGAGATCGATGGACGAAAACATTTACAGGGCGATTCTGGACGCCTACCCTTACGAAATTGTATATGCAGACCGGGAGCATGTGGTCCGCTGGATGAATCAAGCTGCGAAACGGCGGTATCAGGGCCGGCTTGAGATCGGACAGAGCCTGTTTTCCTGCCACAACGAAAGCTCCTGCGGGAAGATTAAAGCCTTCCTTTCTCGTGCGGATGCCGGTGAGGAGGAAATGTATGAGGCTTCCAATACCATCCGGGGCGAGCGGGAGTTCTTTGTACCGGTCCGAAACGATGCGGGGTTCGTGATCGGGTATTTTGAGCGGCATGAACTCTGCTGGGACATGGCTGACCCCGCTGAGCCGGTCGGTGAATACTGGAAAAGAGACTATAAAGGAGCAAAAGAAGCATGAAGAAAGACCTGAAAAAACAGATCCTTGAGACAGACATACCGGACAGCCAGCTTGCCCTGTTTTATCTCGGACAGGTGGGCTTTATCATCAAATTCCGGGGGCAGTATCTTCTTGTGGACGGATATCTGACAGGAACGCTTTATGACCCTGAAAAGGGCTGGGGCCGGTATTACCTTCCGCCGATCCTGCCGGAGGAACTGGACTTTATTGACGCGGTTTTCTGCTCGCATGACCATCTGGATCATACGGATCCGGGGACAATCAAGGGAATACTGTCGGTAAACGACCATGCGAAATTTGTCATCCCGGCGGCTTATGCGGACAGGGCGGCGGATGTATACGGAGTTCCGAAGGAGCGGCTGACTCCGGCACATGCCGGTGCGTCGTTGACCGGTCTTCTTCGGGACATTTCGGTGCTTCCCGTGCCATCCGCGCATGAAGAGCTTCACCAGGACGAACAGGGCGACTATTTTGAAATGGGCTACGTCTTCGAATTTGCGTCGGGCATCCGCATTTATCACTGCGGCGACTGCTGCCTCTATGAGGGACAGAAGGAACTGGTCGGGAAGGTGGATATCGCGATGCTGCCCGTAAACGGCCGGAGTTTCTACCGCTATCACCGGAACATTATCGGCAATATGACGCTCGAAGAAGCGGTGACTTTCGCGAAGGAAGCGGAAGCCTCACTTTTCATCCCGCTGCATTTTGATCTTTTCCCGGGAAATACGATCCCGGCAGCTTATATCCCGGAGGCTGTAAAAGAATACGCCCCCGGTATGCCGTACAAGATTTTCCAGCCCGGTGAGCGGCTGATTTATATGAAGTGAGGAGGCCTTTTATGATCAGACTCGGAATCTGTACCCCTGTTGAAAACGCACCGCTTCTGAAGGCAATCGGTTACGACTATATCGAACTCGGACTGTCCCGGATCGCCGGGATGGAGGAGCAGGAATATCAGGAACTTCTGGCGGCAGTGAAGGCATCGCCGCTGCCGGTGGAAACCGTGAACAGCATGGTGCCGGCGGATTTTGTGCTGTGCTCAGAGGAGGGCACAGGCGAAAAGATCCGCGCCTACCTGAAGAAGGCTTTTTCCCGCGCGGAAGAGCTGGGCATCCGGATCGCGGTTTTCGGTTCCGGAGCGGCGCGGACAATGCCCGGCGACATGTCTGAAAGTGAAGCCTACAAGCTTCTCTCGCAGTTTCTCAGACTCGCCGCGCGCATTGCGGAGGACCATTTTATTACCATCGCGATTGAGCCGCTCAGAAGCGCCGAATGCAATATTATCAATCTGGTCAGCGATGCCCAGCGCCTCGCTTCCATGACAGGAGCCCGGAATATCGGGGCGCTTGCGGACCTGTATCACATGATGCAGGAGGGAGATTACTATGATTCTCTCGAAAACGGCATCGGTGTCATCCACGCGCACATCGCGGAAATGGATCAGCGGGGCTTTCCGAAACTGTCCGACCCCTGTTACCCGGAGTATGAGGAGTTTTTCACGCTTCTGAAGAACAGCGGTTACGACGGACGCGTTTCGATTGAAGCCCGTACGGACAACTTCGAACGGGACGCAAGGGAATCCTTCCGGCTGCTGGATCATCTCCGGCGATAATCTTTGGTAAGAGCAGGTTAAACAGGGACAGGCTGCGCTTCACCTGTCCCTGATATTTTTTTGTGATATTTTCGCCTGCCGTGCATCTTATAAATGTACGGGCAAAGTAACCGGGCATCCGGATCGGAATCACGCGAAGAAAGGAGGAATGCGCTTGGATAATCTTGAGACCCTGTTCGAAAAGCATTATTCGGACGTGTTCCGCTATCTTCGCGGACTGACAGGCTCGGAGGATCTTGCGGAAGAGCTCACGCAGGAGACTTTCTACCGGGCGCTGCGGGCGCTGAAGGATTTCAGGGGCGACTGTCCGCCGCGCGTCTGGCTCTGCCAGATTGCGAAAAACCTGTATTATGAACACCTGCGGAAGCAGAAGAAGACCGTTTCCCTGGAGGAAGAGGAGAGCCTCCCGGAGCTGCCGGATTCCGGCGTGCCTTTTGAAACCATGCTGGAAGACCGTGACACGGCACAGGCGCTGCACCGCGCGCTCCACGGCCTGCGCGATCCCTATAAGGAAGTCTTCTCGCTCCGGGTTTTCGGCGAGCTGTCTTTCCGGGATATTGCAGACCTGTTCGGGAAAACAGAGCACTGGGCCTGCGTGACTTACCATCGCGCGAAAGCCATGATCCGGGAGGGAATCGC
>CADCPV010000423.1 GCA_902803345.1 uncultured Eubacteriales bacterium
AGTTTATCCGCAGGAATATTTAGGGGAGGATGTCGGAAATCCAAAATGATGACGGAAGAATATCCTCCCATTCATAATAAACCTTCGGTATCTAACACCGGGTCTGTGCGATATCGTTGCAATAGCTACATTATGGGCAAGCAGATGCGCTGAATTAATCATCCTTGTTGGACATGTGTTGGACAACAGGGTGTAAAAAAGCAGGTGGAAAATAAAGAAAAGGAGAGTATACAAAAATGGCAGGATCTGAAAGAGAAATCAATGAACTGGCTGAACAGCTGCAGCAGCTTTCGCCTCAGCACCAGGAACTGGTTCAGGCGATCCGAAATGTCAACGACTACACCAAAAGCCTCAGGGAGCCGGACCGGTACGGACGGATTCCTTATGTAAGTGGCACAAATAGGCAGAATCTGATGAAACTTCACCGGTCCGTCGCGCAGAAGGCGGAGGCGGTGCTTCGCGGGAGCGACGGAAATGAAGTGAAGGATATCGTCCGGAAGATTTCAGCGCTATCTTCGGCAAATTATACCCAGGTTGCAGGGTATAATCCGGCAAACGGTCCGAAGACGCTTGCAACCATCGAAGAAGAGCTTCGGACGCTGAATCTGGACCTTAGAGGAACGCCGGAGTCGGAAAGACGGGGCAGCAACATGTCTTCCCGTCAGGTCCTGACCTTCATGGATGAAAAGGGCAGACCGATAACCGGCCTTTTCACGCCGAAGACCTATGCGGGCGGCGTCAATACCGTGAACGGAATACTCGACCGATTCGGCGAAAAGGCAAAAACGGCGCAGGGAAAGGAAATCCTTTCCGGACTCCTGCAGAAAACGCGGACAAGGTTCGGGGATCTTAAGACCGATCAGGACGCCGCGTGGGATATGCTGAATTCCTGCCGCCTGGAAGAAGAGGTGAACGGGGAGAAAGTTCCGAGCATGAAGGAGCTCAATCCCGCGACACTTGCAGCGTACATCGGGGCAGTGAACGGGGGGTTGGATGCTGATACTGTGATCAATGAGATCGGCGCGCAGAACCTTGTGGATCTTGCTGAAGAACTCTCACCGCAGATCGCGAACATCGGCCTGAATCTCCAGGACGCCGGAATGAAGGAAGGCGACCGGATTGACCAGCGGAACGCCGCAATGTCAGCAGTTGCGGATCTTCTCGGCTGTTCCCGGGTTATTGCCCGTTCTCGCCCGATGAAGATCATTGACCAGAACGGCAATGAAATCGAAGGCACCTTCATGGTGGAAGCGAAAGGCCTCGATTATTTAAACCCGACTGCAGATGCTCTGAAGGCTGATAAAACTTCTCTGGACAATACGGATGGCAGGGCGCTTCGGGATATGGCGGATCTGCAGGTGCTCGACTATATCTGCGGAAATATTGACCGGCATCAGGGCAACATGCTTTACCAGTTTGACGACTATGGCAAGCTGATCGGCGTACAGGGCATTGACAACGACTGCTCGTTCGGAACCAAGGTTCCGAAATTTGAGAGACAGAATCATCTGCCGGCTGCGAAGGATATGATCGCAGTATCTGAGTCCATGTATAACAGGCTGAAGGGGATGACGCCGGACGAACTGAAGTATGCGCTCCGCGGCTACGGTCTGACGGAAGAAGAACTGGATGCGGCGGGACAGCGTCTCGAAGTGGTGAAGCAGGAACTCGAAGCCGGGAGAGAGCATTACGACGCGATCGACAAGGGAAACTATGTGAACGATAAGGACCTCATAGAAGGAGAAGACCCGGACGACTTTGAGTTCAGCAAGGAGTACATCCAGGAGAAAGAAGAGGAAAAAGAAGAGAAAAAGGGACCCTTCAAAATGGATCCCGGTCATGTCCGGGTCGTCCCGGATAATGAGTTCAACCGTATTACCCGGACGACGATCGAAGGATTTGATCAGAAAGGAAACAGGGAAAACGTCTTCTCGATTGCGAATTACGCGGTATCGACGATTGAACGCGAATACAGGGAAAAGGGACAGGAATCAAAGAAACTTCAGGGAAAGGTGACGCTCGGCGCCGACAACCGCTGCTTCCCCGAAGAGCAGAAAAAAGCCTGGGAACAGGGAAAGAGCTGGGCAACTCTCCTGGATAAAAAGACCCACTGGTACAACAGTTCTCCAAATTACCGTGAAATGGAGGCTGCAGTCGCGGAATATACGAAATTCCAGAAGAACCTGAAGAACCGTCTGGAACTGGCGAACCGGCCGAAAGTCAAGGCGAAGAAGGACTACCGGCTGGATCTTGAAGCAGTCGTGACGCCGGAAGATCTGGAGAAAATGAGCCGGCTCGCGAAAAAGGCAGAAGCTGCGACCCAGAAATATCTGAACGGAAAATTAGGAAAAGGCCAGAAGTATGACGATTACAGTCCTTACACCAAGGGCCGTATCGATACCGCGAGAAGCGTGCTCGAGAACATCAAAAAGAACACGGCGATCAAACCTTATGAGAAAGAGACGGCGGAAATCAACAAGCGCCGGGCGCAGGAAAACCTATCGCGCAGACTCGGGAATATTCAGGAAGCGAAGGACCTGAAGAAAAATCCCAAAAAACCCGAGGAAGAGGGCATTCAGATCTGATTACACACAGGAAAAGAGTAAATATGAGAAGAACCGTCATTTCAGAAAAACGCCTTTCTCCCGAACTGGTTTCAAGCCTGATCCGTATGTCTGCGGACTGGGAAGCGGAGCAAAGCTGTCATGGTTACAGAAAAAACGAAGAGGCCGATATCGAAGGCAACAGGATTTTTGTTGCAGAGGACGGTGCAAAGATCGTCGCGTACCTGTTCGGACATGAAGAGAAATCGGAAAGGGAGCAGTCAGCAACGGTTTGTCAGATGAAATCGCAAAGGAACTGAAGAAATATGGTTTTAAATACCTCGGCTCCATTAC
>CADCPV010000424.1 GCA_902803345.1 uncultured Eubacteriales bacterium
CAAAGATCGGCATAACAGATGGATTCTATTAGACCTGGAAGGGGAGAAAATAGGATAATCCGTGCATCTTCCCGCGAAACGGATGTCATTCCTTCCACACTTCCTCCGCAATCTCACGGACGAGCTTCAGTTTCGCCCACTGCTCATCAGGAGTCAGTTTGTTGCCGATGGCGCACGATGCGAAACCGCACTGGGGCGACAGCGAGAGGCGGTCGAGCGGAATGTACTTCGAAGCTTCACGGATACGCGCGATGATCCGCTGCTTATCCTCGAGGTCCGGACGTTTCGTCGTGATGAGTCCGAGTACCACATGCTTATCCGGGCTTACCTTGCTCAGCGGCTCGAAACCGCCGGAACGCTCATCGTCATACTCCAGAAAGAGCGCATCCACGTTCTCACGGGCGAACACCCAATCGGCGACGGAATCATAGCTTCCGCTGTTGAACCAGGTAGAGTGGTAGTTTCCACGACAGATGTGAGAGGCGACGTACAAGTCGGCCGGGCGTCCTTCGAGGGACAAGTTATTGACCTTCAGCAACAGTTCCTTCACATCGTCGAGATTCGGGCTCAGACGCGCGTATCGCTGCGCGGCCGCTTCGCCGACCACTGCGCCCCAAGTGCAGTCGTCAAGCTGCAGGAAACGGCCTCCGGCCGCGTAGAACTGCCGGATGAAATCCTGGTACACCGCCGCAATGTCCCGGACAAGTTCGTCGAGATCCTTATAGATGGCCCGCGTGCCGAGGAAATTCTGCGGAACCGTAAGCTGCTGGAAGAACTGCGCCGGAGCCGGAATGGTAAGCTTGGCGATACAGCCGGCGTCTTCGTATTTCTTGACGCGCTTGTACGCATCGATGAACGGATGAGGCTTCGGAGTCAGCTTCCCTGTGAGATACACTCTGTCAAGACGGGCTACTTCGCCATTGAACTTAACATCGCCGCCCGGCTCGTGAGCCACGCCGCCAAACCCCCAGAAGAAGTCGAGATGCCAGAATTGCCGGTTGAATTCACCGTCGGTGATGATGCGATATCCCAATTCTTTCTGCTTGCCGACCAATTCCGCCACATACTGCTCCCGGTTCTCGTCCGAAAGATCCTGGGGACGAAGAAAACTGCCTACGAAGTTGGCCCGCTGCGGAACCTGAATGCCTTTGATTATTTTTGACATGATACGTGCTGATTGTTGTTTTCGAGTACATAATTACATATTCTTTCCTCTTTCGCCAAACATGTTCTGCGTATTCAGTAAAATATGCTATATTTGTAATGACATAAACGAATTTTTCAGAATTTTATTCGGCAAAACATGAAATACGAAGAACTCGACGACATCGACCGCAAAATCTTGCGCATCCTTCAGGAAGACTCCACCCTCACGGTCAAGGAACTTGCCGCGAAAGTCAATCTTTCCGCGTCGCCGACCTTCGACCGGCAGAAACGCCTGGAACGCGAAGGATTCATCCGGGGCTATCATGCCGTACTTGACCCAGGGAAAACGGGCAATGGCATAACGGTGCTTTGCAATATGCGGCTCCGGCATCACTCGCAGCTGCTTATGGACGACTTCATGGAGACCATCCAGAGCATCGACGAAATCACCGAGTGTTACAACACCAGCGGCGAATATGATTTCACTTTGAAAATCCACACGCGCGACATGGAATCGTATCAGGAATTCATGCGCACGAAACTCGGAAACATCGAGAGCGTCGGCTATTTCCACAGCGTTTTCGTGATGAAGGAAGTGAAGAATACGCACGGAGTACCAATCATTTAGCTATAATTCCCGCCTGGTCTTTCCTTCGTCGGATTTTTTTGTTACATTTGATGCATGTTAGTCAAGTGTATCCTTCTCATCCTGTTCTTTGCCGTGATGATCGGCGTCGGCATCTACTGCCGCCGGACCGCATCTGATGTTCAGGGATTTGTGCTGGGCGGCCGCAATGTCGGTTCCTGGCTTACGGCTTTTGCCTTCGGCACCTCGTATTTTTCCGCCGTCATCTTCGTCGGCTATGCCGGTCAGTTCGGCTGGAAGTATGGCTTGTCCGCGACGTGGATCGGTATCGGCAACGCGCTGATCGGCTCGCTCCTGGCCTGGCGTATCCTGGGCCGCCGGACGCGCCTGATGA
>CADCPV010000425.1 GCA_902803345.1 uncultured Eubacteriales bacterium
ACGCCGGCAAGACGGATGGCGAGGATCACCTCCTGCGCCGCGCTCATCGATAGATCCGAAAGCGCAAGTTCGCCATTTTCACTTAGCACCGAAGCGGTGTTGTCTTCCGAAATCAAGATGCGGTCCTTTTTCCGCCTGCTGAGCATTCCAAGATAATTGGTCGCCGCGTTCTGAAGCGCTTCGTTCTCGGCATTGACTTTCTCGGCACCGAGCTTGTCAAGGGATTCGATCGCCAGATTCAGAGCACGGATTTCCACATCGATTGTTTTCTGTTCTTCGCATTTTGCAAGAAGTACGGCTTCCGATTCCCGGAGGGAACGCACTTCCTTATCCAGTTTGTCGATTTCCGCATCCAGAATGGCCTGTCGGCCACGGAGGGTCTCGATGCTCTCCTCGCGGAAGGCCTGCTTGTCGATCTTCTGTTCCAGTTCATCCCGGTGATCCAGATAATGCTGGTAGGTGCGTTCAGCGGCTTCTGCCTTGGGTCGCAGCTGCTCTAGCTTTTCTTTTGCCTTTTTCTGGCGGTTGTTTCCTGCTACGAAGATGATCGTCAGAACCAGGCCGACAATAAACCACAGAATTCCGAGGCCGAGCGCGCCGAGCATGTAGTAATACAGCTGATGCTCCGAAGAGAAAATCTGATAGGCGAAACGGCCGTAGGCTGCCAGGGCACAGAGCGCAATACCGATCGTCAGGAACACCGCTCCCAGCACATTCTTCGACGCTTTCCGGGACTCGGCACCGGCATAGGGTTCAAGCGCCTTCTTGGCATCCAGCATCCTGTTTTTCAGTTTTTCATACTGTTCTTTATTCTCGATTTCAACGCGCTTCCGGTCCTTTTCCAGATCATCGATCATCTTCTGAAGCTTTTCGGCTTCTTTCTTCTGCTCTTCGCTACGGATCTCAAGGCGCTGTTCCTTCTCATCTGCCTCCGCAACAACTCTTTCGTAGGAATCACCTGCTTCGGGATCGATCCGGTTCTCAAACTCCGTTCGTTTTTCCGCAAGAACCTTCCGAGCCTTCCTGTACTGGTTTCGGATTTTCAGTTCCTCGGAGCCTCTCGGATTTGCGGCGGATCCGTTCCATTTCCTCAGATCCTGCTGCAGAGAAAACTGCGCGGCAAACCCGGTTTCTTCGTAGCGTTCACGTGAAACGCCGGAAACTGCCTTGATCAGCCAGAAGTATGGATCGTCCACTACTGTACCGTCCGATTGCTTCGTAACACGGAGCTCCTCAGAGCCTGCCAAAAAATTCCGGAAAACCTCGTAAAAGGCCCCGTCTACCAGCACCTTCATTGAGCCGCCGAAAACCGTACCCGAGAATCCGTACGGCAGGAAACGTGCATATTCCGTACTGTCATCCTCAATTCCGTAAATCATATCCCGAACAAAGGATGCTATCGTACTTTTTCCAGATTCATTGTCACCGGTAATCACATTCATGCCCGGCCGAAGTGCAATGGTTTTGTCCTGGAGTTTTCCGAAATGTGCGATATTGAGCTGCAGTATTACCATGGTCTCTTCTCCTTTCACAAATCAAGCAGAGCGTCCATTCCGTACTGAATCGCCTTCTGCTTGACTTCGGAATCTTCCTCCGAAAGCACCTGATCGACAAAACGTGTCACAGCTGTTTCCTCGCTGCCCCTCTGCAGAAGACGGCGCGCGGCTTCAGCATCGGTTTCGTCTATAATCTCAAAGACATTTCCGAGCCGGTACAGATTATTTTTCATAATATACAGCGATGAAGAAGCTGCACCGGTGATCAGAATCCGGTAAATGTTCTGATCTCCGAAATTCGAAATCGCATTCCGGACCTGTTCTTCGACTTCCTGATAGCTGATCTCCTCATTGGCGTTTACCCGGATTTCCAGGTATTCCCGGTTTTCCACCGGAACAAACTCGCAGCGGATTCCCGCACGCTTTCTACCCTCGTCATCCAGCTTGCCCATGATAAAGCCATGCCGGTCCGAATCCTCAAAGCCGGAGGACTGGAAACTGCCAGGTGCATAAATCCGGTTGCCGTTCTCGCTCAGAAAGCTCCGGGTCTGCCCGAACCCCATATAGTCAAAGGGAAGGGATTTCAGGTCATCTGGTGAGCCGGTATCCGGCGAATTACCCGCGAAAGGCATCAGAAGGATCTGAATAGCCCCTTTTCTACCGCGGGTCAGTCCATAGGGTTTTACCTTGTGCCAGCTTTTTTCCAGATATCCGACGCCGGTCACTTCCATCGAAAGCCGTGCTACGTGGATACGCTGAATGCTGTCGCCTGTGAATACATGTGTATTGCTTCTCCACGGAAAATCACTGTAGATGCTGTTGTCACCGCCATCCGGCAGGGCGCCGGGTGCAAAGAAAACACGCGTATCCGCAAGACGGTAAAAGCGTTCGTCGAGATCCCGAAGTTCATGTTCCTCCGGCGTGCGGACGAACAGCGTGCCTGTGATAAACAACGCATCCACTTCCTCATCCCTGCAGACAGAAAGCACCTGCAGGAAATCGTTCCAGGCATCCTCCGCACGGTCTGCCGTATAATATGGCGAAACAAGCGGTTCAGCCCCGAGATTGACATTGGAAAGGTGTATGAATTTCATGTGCCCTCCTCATGTATTCATTCAGCATTCAATGCAAAAAACTATAATCTATATCTGTCTTACAGATCGCAGGTACCAACGGTTCTCGGGAACGGAAGCACGTCGCGGATGTTCGCGATGCCGGTCAGGTACATGACGCAACGCTCAAATCCGAGGCCGAAGCCCGCATGGCGGACGGTTCCGTACTTTCTGAGATCCAGATAGAAATCATAATCCGACTCCCGCATGCTGAGTTCTTCGATTCGGGCCTTCAGTTTGCCGTAATCTTCCTCACGCTGCGAGCCGCCGATAATTTCACCGATGCCCGGAACGAGGCAGTCCATCGCAGCAACGGTCTTTCCGTCCGGATTCTGCTTCATGTAGAAGGATTTGATTTCCTTCGGATAGTCGATAACAAAAACAGGGCGCTTGAAGATTTCCTCGGTCAGGTAACGCTCGTGCTCGGTCTGCAGATCACAGCCCCAGCTGACCTTATAGTCGAACTGATCATTGTGCTTTTCGAGAAGCTCGATCGCCTCGGTGTAGGTCACGCGGCCGAAGTCAGAATTCAGCACGTGATGAAGCCGCTCTAAAAGACCCTTGTCGACGAAGCTGTTGAAGAATTCCATCTCTTCCGGTGCGTTTTCAAGCACGTAAGAAATGATGTACTTCAGCATTTCTTCCGCAAGCTGCATGTCGTCCTGAAGATCCGCAAAAGCGATTTCCGGCTCGATCATCCAAAACTCCGCCGCGTGGCGGGTCGTGTTGGAATTTTCGGCGCGGAAGGTCGGTCCGAAGGTATAAATGTTTCGGAATGCACAGGCAAAGGTTTCGCCGTTCAACTGTCCGGAAACTGTCAGGTTCGTGGACTTGCCAAAGAAGTCCTGCGCAAAGTCAATGCTGCCGTCTTCCTTCTTAGGAAGGTTCGCAAGGTCCATTGTCGTAACCTGGAACATTTCGCCGGCGCCTTCGCAGTCGGAACCCGTGATTATCGGGGTGTGAACATAGACAAAATCACGCTCCTGGAAGAAGCGATGAATCGCATAGGCTGCCAACGAACGCACACGGAAAACCGCCTGGAACGTGTTAGTCCGGGGTCTTAAGTGCGTCATGGTCCGAAGATACTCCAGCGTGTGGCGTTTCTTCTGCAGCGG
>CADCPV010000426.1 GCA_902803345.1 uncultured Eubacteriales bacterium
GCACCGGACTTCCCTCGTTTGTTTGTTGAGGAGGAGAATGACGATGAAAAATCTCAGATTATTCTGTTTGAAATATATTCTGCCGGTACTGATGCTTCTGCTGCTTCTGATTCCGGTGGTTTCGTATGCTGCGGACGCAGAAGGCGGCGAACAGCAGGAGGAAGGATCAAGTGAATCGCAGGCGACAGAACTTCTCGTCTATAGTATTACGGTAGTAGGAGGATATGCAACAGATTATAACGGGCAGACCGTTACGTCCGCTCAGCCCGGAACAGGTCTGCTTGTACGGTTTGATGCCTCGACGCTTCCGGATGCTTATCACAAACTGACGGGGTGGACTGCAGATGATCCCGATGTCAATGCGAATATTTCCGGATTAAGTGACAATTTTATTCAGATCGTTATGCCCGGTCGTGATCTGACGGTTAGAGCAGTTATAGGTGAAGATGCAGAAGCCTTATCGTCTTCTGCAGAAGAAAGCATTAAGAATTCCGAATCCGAATCCGCCAGTATCTCGGAGGCGGAAAGCATCAGTGAATCGGAGAGCATCGAAGAGTCCGTAAAAATCTCCGAATCCGAATCCATCGAGGAGTCCAAATCCCTCGAGGAGAGCAGCCGGCTTGCGGAATTGGAGGAAATGTCCCGTCAGGCCAGTATCGCACAGTCCGAAAAGGAAGCTGCCCGGATCGACGTGGACGGCTATCTGATCTACGTTTATCTGAAAGGCATCAACACGCCTGCAGGCTTTACCCGGGCTAATGATACGCGGACCTTTGATATCGCAACAGAAAGCTTCTATAGTTCCAAGTTCAGGATTTACGCTTATTACGCGGATAAGGACGGTGTCGGCGGCTATTACGTTTATGACGAACTGCATAACTCGATGATTCCCTTTGTCTCCTTCAACGGAAGTGATGGGAAGAGTTATATCGTTTCAGCACCCACGGATGCGAGCGAGCTTCCGAAGGAAGTGATCGGCGAGACGCGCGTGAGCCTCAGTGTCCCTGGCGCGCAGTCTTCCTCGGTTGTTCCCGGCTGGAATGTCGAGGATAAGGAAGGAAAACTGGTTCCGCTTCTTTATCTTGCGGGCGACGATGCGACGAGAAGCTTTTTCGCCTATCAGGAGACCGACAGCGGCATTTCGATGATACCCTGGAAGGAGTTCAGGGAAAACCAGAAAAAGACCGAGGAAGAGTCTTCAGACACCGAGACAGAAACAGATACAACGGAAACCGAAACGGAATCGATTACAATGACCGTACTGCCGACCCCGGAGACGAGTGCGGCGCAGGATCAGCCGGGATCGCTTCTTGGTAATTATATTCTCTGGATAGTCGTTGCAGCGCTTGTTGTTATGCTTTTGGTCGCGGCGGTGATTATCGTCGTTCAGATGAGCCGAAAACAGGACGCGGAAGAACGGGAGATTGATTTTGAAGAGATTCCCGAAGACGACGACCTGTTCGCGGAGGACGATGACGACTTCCTGGATCAGGATCGTTTTGATACCGCTTATACACAGGAAGACAATGAACTTCGGCCCTTTGATTTCAGTTTTGAAGATGCTTTCCCGGAGGAGATGGGCGTGAGTCCGCATAGGGAAGAAATTGCGCCGGAGCCTGTAGAGGGAGAAATCATTGATCCAGAGCCTTTTGGTGCAGAACCGCTGGATCCTGCTTCGGATGAAGCGGACAGCTATGAAGAAGTCCGGGTGCGTGTTCGCCGTACGGAAATCCGCGACACGGAGGTTTATGTGAAGAGAAAGACCGGAAAGGACGTCAGGAATAATCCGGAAAGCTCGACGCCTTCCGTGTATCAGGAAGTCCTGCAGGATGATTTTGAAGTGGTCGATTTTGACAGTAAAAGGTAAGGATCGGAGTGCAGCATGCTTTGCGAAATTTGTCACGAAAAAGAAGCGACCGTAAGGATTACGCGTATTCATCACGGAAACTCCGAAAGCCATAATCTATGCCAGGACTGTGCAAAGCAGTACGGCGCGGAAGACCCGGAAGCGCAGGATCTGTCCAAGGCGATTTTCAAGCTTTTGGCGGGAGCGCTGATGAAACACCTCGGGCCGCAGAACCAGAATTCCGAGGAGAATGAGCGCGCGAAAAAGCTCGCCTGCCCGAACTGCGGGAAAACCTTCGGAGAAGTGCTGGAGGACGGCCTGATGGGCTGTACGGACTGCTATGAGACCTTTGAGCCGCAGATTCTGCCGATGATCATGCGCATACAGGGTGCGGATACCCATACAGGGAA
>CADCPV010000427.1 GCA_902803345.1 uncultured Eubacteriales bacterium
AACAGCATAGCCAATCTGGTGTAGACTTATACCTGTAATCAGGAGACAAAATGAACGCAAACATACATTAATCCAATATAGTATGCTATCAAAAAAATATGTCAGAAAAATGGGGTGAGAAATGCGGAGTAGCGTAAGCGGAAAGCCTGAACCACGTTATTATATATGGATCAGGCTTTCTGAACAAAATGATTATAAAATCCCATAGTATTAAGCCGACGGCTTACTGTACCTTCGGCTCTTCCTTTTTTTCTTCTTTAATCGCGCAGCTTTTCTTCATTCTGTCAGACCAGGGAGCAAACGCTGCACGGTTTTCCGGATGATCTACATATTCTGCTCTGCACTCAAGCAGCTGACATAGGTATTTCTCCGGATTTATTCCATTTGCCTTGGCCGTCTCGATCAGACTCATTATGATTGCAGCTGACCGGGCTCCTTCCGCCGACTGATGAAACAGGAAATTCTTCCTTGCAGTTGCATATGACTTTGCCTGCAGCTCAGCATACGCATTGGATACGGGAAGATTACCATCCAGCATATAGTTTTCCATGATATCTCGATGGTTCCTGGCATATGTCAGTGCGGCCTGCAAAAGGCTTCCCCCACTGGCTTCCAATCCCTCCTGCCATTCCCAAAACTTATTCCATAATGGTTTTTCCAGTTCAAGCCGTTTTTCATAGCACTTCTCTGGAGGAAGGCCGGCCAGTTCCCGCTCTATATGGAACAGCCGGTTACAGAATTGAAATCCGATGACCGCAGGATCTGTTTCATCTAACTCGCCACTTTTTCTTTTGATTGCTTCAAACCAATATCGCCGAAAATGAGCAAGACAGCCACACCTTGTTGAGTCTTTCAGCCCATTGTACCCACTGTACCCATCAACAATCAGATAACCTGTATAATCGATCCCAAGATAGTTCTCGCAACAAGTACTTTTCCTTGAAGACTGGTAATCATATAAAACAATGGGCATATCTGTCCCATAACGGGAAGAATACATCCACATATAAGAGTTTTTTCTCTTTGCCTTTCGCTGTACTGCTTCTTCCTGAGCCTTTCTGTTCAGCTCTGTCTGGGCAATCTCGTGCTCTGTTTTGGCAACCAGATTTCCGTTTTCGTCGGTTAATGGGACCAGTTCCTTATGTTTATTGACCTTACATGGTGTCTCATCTGCGTTTATGATACCGCGCTTTTTCAATTCCAGATGAAGCCACTCATACATTACAACCAGGTAATTTTCGCTGGTATAGATTAGCTGATAGGCCATGGATTCCCTTGTCATCCTTACGCCAAGAAGCAGGACATATTTTTCCAGCCGGTAGTTTGGGACATACAGGCCATACTTCATCATAGCTACATTTGAAACAAGTGAAGGCGACGCAAGGCTGCGGGGAATCAACGCAGCCGGAACATTGTTCGTTTCAACAATGATGGTTTTTTCATCATTGCTGCAATTCACACATTTCAGCGTCTCGGAATAATAAACATATGCTTCATATTTGGCAGGAGTGACTACGATTTCTGTGCGTACTTTTTTCCAGCCCAGATGCTCCATTTCTTTTCCACATATGTTGCATACCCGCTCTTCATCCGTTGCCGGAACCTGAACATCATGCTGAGGAAGTCCTTCTATGATTTCATCAAAGGTAGCCTTCTGGGTCTTTGTCCTGCCTGTCGTACGTGTGAATTCATCTATTTTAATTGTATGTCCTTCGGATATTTCATCCTCTACAATAGTTCCAGGCTCAATTCCTTCTCCGAACAGCATTTCAAGCTGTCCGTTAATGTCTGAAGCTGACGATCTTTCGCTTTTGGTTCCGAAAACCTGGCGGCGGAACCAGTCAATGATTCCATTCAACCGATTGATTTCTGTAGCCTGGTTTTTAATGATTTTTTCTCTTTCAGTCAGGGTCTCCTGAAGAGCAAAAAAATCCTTCTCCAGCTTTTCCTGTTTTTCAAGAATGCTGGAAAGGATTTCATTTGAAATCTGCCCTTCTGCCACTAACTGAGTACCCATTTGAAGGAATCTCCTGCTTGACTTTATGTTCTTATTATATCACAAACTCCTTATAAATAAAAGGAAAAAGCACAGGAGTCAGGTGAAAAATCACCTGATCCCAATGCTTTTTATCCAATCAAAACGGGCGTTTTTTAGCTTCAGGAATCACGTCCTTCTGATCTATTTCCAGCCCCTCCAGCAGCCATCGTAATTGCTGCCGTGTGAGCGGACGTACTTCAGATGCATTCCGCGGCCATTGATATCTTCCCCTGTCAAGCCGATGATATAAAAGCGTCATCCCATCTGACTCAAAATATAAAACTTTAATCCTGTCCGCTTTTCTTCCGCAGAAGAAAAATGCAGCATTAGAAAAAGGATCCATTTTAAAAGTGGTCTGGATGATACCCATCAGTCCATTTATAGATTTTCGCATGTCAGTTCTTCCGGTCACGATGTAGAAATTTCTACATCCGGACAGATCGCCTAACACAGAACCTGCAGCGCCTTTATGACACTGTTAAGAAGCACAGGAGAGGTTTCATTGGTAAATTCAACTACGATACCTGCGGATGAGTCAATCCGCATTACAGGCTTAAAAGATTCGGAACGCCTGCAAACATTTGAAGCGGCAGTTTGAGATGTTTGAGTATTGGCTGTAAACGCAGATGGTTCAGCCAGAATAGGTTGAGAGTTGGTTTCCTGTGTCCCTTCGTCTATGATCTGCACGGGAACTATATCCTGCTTAACAGCCGACTTCGGGCAATGCTTACCCATCGGAATATCCCAGGACTGATCCCTGAGCATACGGGCATGCCGATAAAAAGTGCTTGGATGAATGTTGTTATCCATACACCATTGCTTGTCGGTAAGTCCGCTTTGTCTGCATTGGCAGATTAAATCAAACCAGTGCCGGTCATGAATTGTCATCTCCATAAAACAGTTCCCTCACCAGACAGTCTGGCGGCGATAGGCCGCTTATATGCTTTTCAAGATTCATATGTATGTTGGGGAGAGAGAAACTCCCGGGCTCTGCCGAGGCCATCGCCGGATGATCCAAAATCCCTGGGGCAAAGTCAGATCTGTCCGGAAATGGTACTCGGTTTTGCCGGACAGACAGAAAGCTCTTTTTTCCGAATGGCGCGACCTCCTCCCCAGGACGGAAGTAATCGTCTCTCAGAATCGAGAGTCTCTATCTGTCAACATGCAAGCAATCGTCTCTCATAATGAGATGATGATCCCTGGTGAAACTGAAGATGTCTCACCTGAGAAAAGAATAGCATAAAAAAGCACCCCCGTGAATCCGGGGGTGACATAGAACGCTTAC
>CADCPV010000428.1 GCA_902803345.1 uncultured Eubacteriales bacterium
CGAAAAAAACAGGCTCTATGCACTGATGTATGCGCTGCTTCTCAGCCTTTCCCCCTTTGTCCAGTGGTGGTTTTCCATCAACGGACTTGTGGAAATGCTGATCGCTGCAGAGCTTTCCATTCTCCTTTTCGACCGGTACCTGAAAGAAGAGAACTTCGTAAAAAGGACAGCGTGTGTCCTCGGCATCTGCCTCTGTGCAGGCGCTTTTATCCTGACGATTTACCCCGCCTGGATGATTCCGCTCGGTTATCTGATCCTGGCGCTTTTCGTGTGGGTGATTCTGAAAAACTGCGGAAAGATCAGGAGATTCAGCTGGAAAGACCTTCTGGCCGCCGGGGCCCTGGTGCTGGCAACATTTGGGATTCTGGCCTCTGTTTTCCTGAAATCGGGCGATTTTATTCTGCGGATGCTGCATTCGGCTTATCCGGGAAAACGGATCGGAACCGGCGGATGGACTTTTCGGGTCAATGTAGGACAGTACATAGCTTCAATCTGGTATCCGGTTGAGGGGCTGATAACGGCAGATGAGCTGTCGGTCAATACAGCGGCGCAGGTACTGAGTTTTACACCGCTGCCGCAGGTCCTTGCAGTCGTGATCCTGTTCCGGCAGAAGAAAAAGGACAGCGGACTTGTGATCCTGCTGATTCTGAGCCTCCTGCTGTCGCTGTGGAGTGTAAAGGAAACGCCGGACTGGATGAATACGGTGACGCTCCTGCGCTTTACGACAGGAGGCAGGCTGATACCGATACTCAGCGTGATCAACCTAATGATCCTGATGCGTACGCTTTCCCTGACGGAGAAGCCCTACGGGCTTGCTGTGGGTATTGCAGTCGGTGTCCTCTGTGCGGCAGCCGTTTCCTGCTGGCATTACTTTTCGACGCAGCATTACCTGATCGGCAGCGTTTTCTCAATCAGGCCGCTGTTTTTCCTGACCGCCGCGGCTTTTGCCGTGATGATGTCGATGCTGGTGCTTTCTTCCGGCAGGGAAAAACTGATGGTCTGGCTGACGGCAGCGGTTCTTACGCTTTCCCTGATGGCAGGCGGTCTTGTGAATCCGGTCCGCCGCGGCATTTCGGATGTTACACAGATTCCGGCTTTTCTGATGATCCGGAATATCAATTCGGATCAGGAAGGACTCTGGGCAGTTGAAGGCGATTATCAGATAACGAATTTCCCTGCACTTGCGGGGGCACGCTGCCTGAACGCCACGAATATTTATCCGGATGTACAGAAATGGAAAACGCTGGATCCGGACGGGACATATGAAGAGATCTACAACCGTTACGCGCATATTTCAATTCGGCTGAAAGCGGAAGGCCAGGCTGAGTTTGAACTTCTGAATGACGACTATTTCCGGGTTACCATGACATCGGAAGAGCTGAAAACACTGGGAGTTCAATATGTACTGGCTCCGGCTGATTCGAGTCTTCTTCAGAATGAGGGATTTGAGATTGCAGGCGAAATAGAAGGGTACAGAGTCTATCTGCTGCAATAGTATAATTGTTGAATGCTGACAGGAGTTACAGAGGAGTATCAGATGAAAGAAACAGGAAATAGGAGAAACAGAGATTCCTTTCGAAAGAATGCAGCTTTTCTGATTTTTCTAGTCTTTGTGTCGGTTATCCGGATCTGGTTGGCTGTCGGCACACCTGTTTATATTGTCTATGCAGTTCAGGACGATCAGCTGTTGATGAAACATTCCGCAGCAATGCTTCAGTTTGAATGGTTGGGTGAGTATACAGAAAACACTTTGACAAAAGGAACGGCTTTTCCGCTGTATATCCTGTTCTCCTGCTTCAGCAGGATTCCTTATACTGTTCTGACAGCACTGTTCTGGATTTTCGCTGATGGACTTATGACATTCAGTTTGAAGGATATTGTCCGGAACAGAGTGATTCTCGCCTTGATGTATGTTCTCCTGCTGTTTGCGCCGGTTACATCCTCATTATCATCATTCCAACGACTATATCGGAATTCAGTTGCTGCACCTGCTGCACTCTTATGCGCAGCATGCAGCATCTATCTGTTTTTGAATATTGAAAAAAGAAAGGTGCTTTCAGTTTTTACGAGTCTGATACTGGGCTTCGATCTATGGTTTGTGATGAATTTGAGAGAAGACGGAATCTGGCTGCTTCCACTGCCGATTGCGGCTGCAATACTCACGGTAATTCGCCTAATCCTGAAAAAACAGGAGAATAAACGGATGATATATAAAGCCTGTGTGTTTCTGATCATTCCATGGATCATGCTGGCAGCCGGTAATTTAACTATTTCACTGCTTAATTATCATACTTTTGGTGTATTCATAAGAAACGATCGAACACAGGGGGCATTTGAGAAAACTACTAATCTTTTTATTTCTGCAGAGTGTCCTGACGATGACTCGGATGAACGGACAGTTTGGGTATCCAGAAAAAAATATGACATGATGATTCGTGAGAGTCCGACATTGAGTTCTATTGCTCCGGAATTGCTGAGAGGATATGAGAAGTATTCAAGTGCCTGGAATATGGACGGAGAATGTAATGGTGATTTTTATGTCTGGGCATTGCGGGAAGGGGCAATGTACGCCGGTATCTACAGTACTGCGGCGGGAGCAGAAGAGTTCTGGGAAAAAGCATATAAAGAGCTGAACGAAGCCTTTGATACAGGCAGATTGAAAAAACGGAAAGCATTGTTTTTATCTTTCTCCAGCAGAGGAATTACTGTACAAAACATCAAGGAAATTCCTGAACTTGTTACAGACTGTATGCTGGCAAATGTTCTGTACTATTCTGAACAGGCAGCAGAATTCCCTGCTGAAAGTACGGGTGGGGTTCACTATATCAGAAGCGTAGAGAGTATGACCGGCTCTTATGCTATTTATCCTGATGAATATATCGAAAATGATCCTGCCCGGATCATCGGGCACAGAATGATCCGGCTGAATAATTTCATCACAGGTATTTATCGCCGGATTGCAGGTCCGATCTTTTTCGGAGGAAAGGCCGCGTTTCTTTTCCTTCTTGCTTATTGGATCATAATAACCGTCGGAAGAAAGCAGACATTCTTGACCGGTGCCAGCCTGCTTATTGCCGCAGGACTGTTTCTGACAGCCACACTTTTACAGTTTGCTGTCTCTTGGTTCTGTGTCTTTATGGGTGATCAACCGCTTAATCAGTGGTGGTTCTATGGAGGTCAGGCGGTTCCTTTCTATATGTCAGCGGATCTTCTGATGTTAGGGATGGCCTTTACAGTTGTAAAAACGTGGGTTGATGAGACAATCAAAAAACGCAAGAGACAGACCAGAAAAGATCCTGAGGAGGATTGACTATGGATAAAATCGCAGTACTGATTCCCTGCTACAATGAAGCAGCGAGCATCGAGAAGGTCGTGAAGGACTTTCGTGCGGCGCTTCCGGAAGCGGTAATCTATGTGTACGACAATAATTCCACGGATGGGACGGCAGAGATTGCCGAGCGCGCCGGGGCAGTGGTGCGTCATGAGTACCTGCAGGGCAAGGGCAACGTCATGCGGCGCATGTTCTACGAGATCGACGCGGAGTGCTACCTGATTACGGACGGCGACGATACCTATCCCGCGGAGTATGCGCCGGAGATGGCCGACCGGGTGCTCTCGCACAACGCCGATATGGTGGTCGGCGACCGGCTGTCCTCCACGTATTTTACAGAGAACAAACGGCCCTTCCACAACCTCGGGAATTCAATGGTGCGTTTTCTCATCAACCTTCTGTTCCACGGCGAAATCAAGGATATCATGACCGGCTACCGGGCCTTCAGCTACCGCTTTATCAAAACCTTTCCCGTGCTCTCAAAAGGCTTTGAGATCGAGACAGAGATGAGCATTCACGCGATCGACAAGAACATGCAGGTCGAAAATGTGGTCGTGGACTACCGGGACCGGCAGGCGGGGAGCGTGTCAAAGCTGAATACCTACAGCGACGGCTTCAAGGTGCTTCGGACCATTCTGAGACTGTATAAGAATTATCATCCTTTCGGGTTCTTCGGTATAATCGCGGCGCTTCTGTTCGCGCTTTCAGTGGGCTTCGCGATCCCGGTCTTTATCGAATTTGCGAAAACCGGCCTCGTTCCGCGCTTCCCGACGCTGATTGTCTGCGGATTCGTATTCCTGGCAGGACTGATCAGCTTCTTCAGCGGTATTATCCTGTCAAGTCTGAGGCAGAAGGAGAAGCAGGAGTTTGAACGCGACCTGATGGCCCTGAAACGGCAGAAGAAGGGGTAAAATGGCAATGAAATACGAGGCGGCAATCCTGCTGCCGGAAATGAAAAGCAGAGAAGAAGAGATCCGGAAAACCCTTTCGGATCAGACGGTTTCACCGCTTTCCATAAAAACATATCCGACGGCAGAAGCGTCAGGCGCTGTCGGTACCGGAAGTCTGCTTACTGCCGCAATCCGATCATGCGAAGCAGAATACCTCCTCGTTCTCGACGGGCGGGCCTGTCCGGCTGATCAGGATTTCTCGGAAAAGCTGCTGCAGCGGCTTCAGGACAATCCGGAACTTTCGGCGGTTTACGGGAGAATGTACGGAAGGAAGTCCGTACGCAGCCTGAACCGGGCGATGGATTCGGAGTGGCTCACAGAGCGGGAGAGCTTTTCCCTGCGGGATTTCTACGAGCTTGGACCGGAAGTCTTCATGATGCCGATGATTGCTTGCATGCTGCGGGTATCGGATGTGAAAGAGTATTTTATCGAGCCCCGGGGCCTCGCACGGCCGGAGTACGAGCTGAATGCCCTGCTTCTTTATGACGGAAAGCAGATTGCGAAGGCGGATGCGTCTGTGGACTTTGCGCCGGGTCTTTCCTTTGTCCGCTGTTTCCGGGAGTCTTTCCGCTTCGGCGCAGCGCTGAAACTGTATTATACTTCCTTCGGGCTCAGCTGGAAAAACACCGCGATCCGGATGGATACGGATATCACAAAACATGCCAGAAGGACGCTGAAAAAGGTTCTGAAGGCCGGCGCTGTCTGGGCGGTTCCGGCAGTTCCTGTCCGGATGCTTGCGGCGCTTTTGGGGGATTTCCTCGGCGAAAACTATCACCGATTGCCGATTAAACTGGACAGGATGCTGTCCGCGGATCCCTATTTCTCCTGAGAACGGTGTACCTGGAGACGATATGTATTTCTTTATTGATGAGTTTTTTGAAAAAGACGGCTGCCTGAACCTCGTCGGCTGGACATCCGGCGTGACAGCGGATTATCCGACGGAATTCCATGTCTATCTTGGAAAGAAGGAAGTCCCGGCCGAAGTGACCAGAGGAAGACGCCCCGATGTCGGCTATGCCTATCACGGCGATCCGACCAAGTATGACTATGGCTATTTCCTTCGGATTCCGGACGTGAAAAAGCGCATGTACCGGATCGTTGTCGAGGAGCGTGACGGGGATCGGGTGCTGGACCGGATTGAAAAGAAAATGTCGGTTCCGCTGATCCCGGCAATCCGCCGCTACAAGAAGTTCCGCGCGGATCTTTTGCAGTTCCGAAGAAAAGTGGATCATTACCTGAGAAGGGATTACCACACCTATACCTACTGGTTCCACCATGTACGGATTACGCCGACCGAGCTTTCGGAACAGCGGAAGCAGCACTTTTCCCGGGAGCCCCTGATCAGCATCCTGACGCCGGTTTACCGCACAAAGGAGCGGTACCTCCGGGAAATGCTGAGTTCGGTCCTGAAGCAGTCCTATCAGAATTTCGAACTCTGCATCGTGAACGCAGATCCTTCGGATCAGAAAGTAAATACCGTCCTCGCGGAATATACCGCCCTTGATCCGCGGATCCGGGTCGAAAACCTCGCGGAAAACCTCGGAATTTCGGAGAATACAAACGCAGCTCTCCGGATGGCGAAGGGCGAATTCATCGCGATGCTGGACCATGACGACACGATCGAGCCGGATGCGCTTTTCGAGTATGTGAAGCTTCTGAATGAAAAGCCTGATACCGACATCCTCTACTGTGATGAGGATAAGATGCGGGATCAGACGGATTATTATTACTATCCGAATTTCAAGCCGGACTACAACCCGGACATGCTGTATCACAACAACTACATCTGCCACATGCTGATGCTTCGAAAGACTCTGATGGAGGAGCTTTCCGGTTTCCGGAAAGAATTCGACGGCGCGCAGGACTATGATCTCGTGCTTCGGGCACTGGAGAAGACGGATCGGATCGAACATGTCCGGAAAGTTCTTTATCACTGGCGATCG
>CADCPV010000429.1 GCA_902803345.1 uncultured Eubacteriales bacterium
CATGTGCAGGGCGTCGGTTTTCGCTGGCGCGCAAAATACGCGGCCGAAAGTCTTGGCGTGACCGGTTTTGTAAGAAACCGTTATGACGGATCGGTGGAAATGGAAGCGGAGGGGACGGAAGAACAGCTGGGCCAGTTGTTGGAATCAATCAGCCGGGCACGCTTCATCTGGATCGATCGCGTGGAAGAGGCACAAATCAAGCCGGAAGGGGACCGGTTGTTCCGGTATCTGGATGACTTATGAGGAGCATAAATGAATCTGCAGTATAAGCTGATCCGTTCCGGGAGGAAGACAATTGCCCTCGAAATCCGCGGTCAGGAAATCCTGGTGAGGGCCCCGTATTCGGTCCCAAAACGCGTCATAGAGACGTTTGTCCTTGAAAAGCGGGAATGGATCGAAAAAAAGCTTCAAAGGCCGGAAAACCGCCAAAATCGCGCAGATTCGGCAGATCTTCTCACGGAAGCGGAGATCTCCCGGCTTTACGAAGAAGCATCGCAGGTTTTGCCGGAAATGGTGCGGGCTTTTGCAGCGAAAATCGGTGTTTCGTACGGGCGGATAACCATACGGATGCAGAAAACACGCTGGGGCAGCTGTTCCACAAAAGGCAATCTGAACTTCAACTGCCTTCTGATGCTTGCACCGGAGCGGGTGCAGCAGTACGTGGTCGTTCATGAACTGTGCCACCGAAAGGAGATGAACCATTCCCCGGCTTTCTGGGCAGCAGTTTCGGCTGTGTTCCCGGATTATAAGGAACAGGTCCGCTGGCTCAGGAAAAACGGTACGGCGCTCATGCAGCGGGCAGGCTTAGAGTGACGGCAGACAAATGTATTTTTTGTTACAGATATAGGAGTACCTATGGAGACGATTCCGGAATATTTCGGCAGTATGGTCTTTGACGACCGCATCATGCGCGAAATGCTGAACCCCGAAGTGTATCATACCCTGCGGCGCACCATCGACGAAAACGCCAAGCTTGACGTTTCCTGTGCGAATGCGGTCGCAGAGGCCATGAAAAACTGGGCGATTCTGAAGGGCGCGACACATTTTACCCACTGGTTCCAGCCGCTTACGGGCATAACGGCGGAGAAGCACGAGAGCTTCATTTCGCCGGCGCATGACGGCGGCGTCCTGATGGAGTTTTCGGGGAAAGAGCTGATCAAGGGCGAGTCGGACGCGAGTTCCTTCCCGTCGGGCGGCCTCCGGGCAACTTTTGAAGCCCGCGGCTATACGACCTGGGACCCGACTTCCTATGCATTTATTAAAGGCACGACCCTGTATATCCCGACGGCGTTCAGCGCCTATTCCGGCGAAGCGCTTGACATGAAGATGCCGCTTCTTCGTTCGATGGAAGCCCTGAACCGCCAGGCGCTCCGGATTCTCAGGCTGTTTGGCAATGAGGATGTGAAGCTGGTCCGCTCGTATGCCGGGGCGGAGCAGGAGTATTTCCTCATTGACCGCAGCGTCTATGAGAAGCGGCGCGACCTGATTTATACGGGCCGGACGCTTTTCGGCGCAGAACCGCCGAAGGGGCAGGAGCTTTCGAATCATTACGAAGGGTCGATCAAGCCCCGCGTCGAAGCTTTCATGCGGGAGCTTGACGAAGAACTCTGGAAGCTCGGCATCTTCGCAAAGACTGAGCACAATGAAGCTGCGCCGGCGCAGCACGAGCTCGCGCCGATCTATACGACGACGAATATTGCAACCGACCACAACCAGATCATGATGGAGCTTCTGAAGACGGTGGCACAGCGGCACGGCATGGTCTGCCTGCTGCACGAAAAGCCCTTCAAAGGTGTCAACGGCTCCGGCAAGCACAACAACTGGTCGATCGCGACGGATGCAGGCGTGAACCTGCTCTCACCGGGCAGCACACCCCATGAAAACGTCCAGTTCCTGCTGTTCCTTTCGGCCGTGATCCAGGCAGTCGACGACTACCAGGATCTTCTCCGGATCTCTGTCGCAAAAGCCGGAAACGACCACCGGCTCGGACAGATGGAAGCGCCGCCGGCGATTATTTCGATCTTCCTCGGCGATGAGATGACGCATGTCATTGAGGCGATTGAAACGGATTCTCCCTACAGTGCGGAGATCCTGCATTCGATGCGCCCGGGCGGCATTCGCGTGCTGCCGAAGTTCCGTCGGGATACGACGGACCGGAACCGTACCTCGCCGTTTGCTTTCACCGGGAACAAGTTTGAGTTCCGTTCGGTCGGGTCCTCCGATTCAGTCGCGAATCCGAACATTGTCCTGAACAGCGCTGTTGCGGATACGCTCCGGAAATTTGCAGACCGGCTGGAATGCGCAGAGGACTTCGAACACGAGCTGCACATCCTGCTCCGGGATACGATCCGGGCGCACAAACGGATTATCTTCAACGGAAACGGCTACGGGGAAGAATGGATCCGGGAGGCGACAGAGGTCCGGGGCCTGTGCTGCTATAATACGACGCCGGACGCGCTTCCGCATGTGCTGGATGAGAAAAACATCCAGATGTTTGATCGGGTCGGTGTTTATACGGAAAATGAAGTGCGTTCGCGCTGCGAGATCCGTCTCGACAACTACTGCAAGACGATTGCGATTGAAGCGAATACGATGATTGATATGGTGCGGCGGGAGATCCTTCCGGCTGTGGAGACCGCGTCGCTGGAGCTTGCACGCTCTACGCGTGAAAAGGAGATGGTCGGAATCCCGAATGATTACGAAAAGAAGCTTTCTGCGAAGCTTTCCGGGCTTCTTCGGGAGATCAGCGACAAGACCGATCTTCTGGAAGAAGGGGTCCGCGCATCTTCCTGCGTTTCGGATGTGATGGAAAAATCCATGCTCGTCCGGGACCGCGTCTTTTCCCAGATGCTTCGCCTTCGGGAGGACTGCGACGAAGCGGAACGCTATACGCCCAGAAAGTACTGGCCGTTCCCGACCTACGGCGACATTCTGTTCAGTGTACAGTAATTAAACAGAGGCAGGTACCCGGTACCTGCCTCCGTTTTTTTCCATAAAGAAAACGCTTATGACTTCAGGTCTTCGATTTTCTCTTCAACAGCCTCTTTGACATCCTCGACTTTGTCTTCAACGGCTTCCTTCACGTCTTCGACCTTGTCTTTTACGTCGTCTACTTTGTCCTCAACAGCCTCTTTGACGTCCTCAACCTTGTCTTCGACAGCTTCCTTGACGTCTTCCGCCTTGTCCTCGCGCGCTTCCTTCTTCGCCTCGCGGGCTTCCTTGCGGTCCTCCGCCCAGTCTTCGGCCTTGTCCTTGCCGGCTTTCGCGGAATTCACAAGCGATTTGCCGAGGCCGGAGAAAGCTTCGCCGAAATCCTTGCCGGTTTCACGCCACGATCCGTCGTTGAAAACGGTGCTTTCCTTTTCGCCTTCGGGGAGCTTTTCTTCATCCTTGTCGGCCCAGTCGGTCGCCTTGTCTACGCCGTCACGGACGACGCGGACGATGTTCTTGCCGAGACCCGAGAAAGCTTCGCCCATGTTTTTGCCGGTTTCTTTCCATTGATCCTTTAAAGCCATTTTCGTACCTTCTTTCCTGAATGTATTTTTTTGAATGATCCGTTGTTTTTCGGGCGTATTCAGCGCCCTTTCCTGTGTGTTTTCATTGTAGCCGTTTCCGCGGCGTTTGTCAAATATGTATTTGCATTTCGAATGAGGGGTGAACAGATACTTGCATTTTCAGATAAATGGTGTATAGTAGACAAAAGAGAAACATATTATTTGGAGGGAAATGAGAATGCTGTCCTTTCTGAATGACTATTCCGAGACGGCCTGCAGTGAGATCATAAGGCGGCTTCAGACATTCGGTACAGAGAAAAATCCGGGCTACGGTTCGGATACATATACAGAGACTGCAAAACAGAAAATCCGGGACGCCTGTGCATGTCCCGGCGCTTCCGTATATTTTCTTGTAGGCGGCACACAGACGAATGCGGCGGTGCTGGATACGATTCTTCGCCTTTACGAGGGCGTGATCGCGGCAGAAACCGGGCATATCAATGTACATGAGAGCGGTGCGGTGGAGTTCACCGGACATAAAGTTCTTTCACTTCCGAACCATGCCGGGAAAATCGATCCTTCGGAGCTTTCACAGTATCTTCAGAGCTTTTTCGCGGAACCGACCTATGAGCATATGGTGATTCCGGGCGCGGTGTACCTGTCGCAGCCGACGGAGTACGGGACATTGTATTCGAAGGCTGAACTTACGGAAATCCGGCGCATTACCGAAGAATACGGCATCAGGCTGTATCTGGACGGCGCACGGCTTGGCTATGCGCTTGCGGCGCCAGGAAACGACCTGTTCCTGCCGGATCTTTCGAAACTCTGTGATGCTTTCTATATCGGCGGGACCAAGCAGGGGGCGCTCTTCGGGGAGGCAGTGGTATTCCCGAAGGAAGCGCCGAAGCATTTCCTTTCGATCATGAAGCAGCACGGGGCGCTTCTTGCCAAGGGCTTTCTTTTAGGGCTGCAGTTTGACACGCTTTTTACCGACGGGCTGTATGTGAGGCTCGCGAAACGGGCAGTGGATCTCTCGGTGCGGCTTCGGGAGATTTTCCGTGAGAAAGGATACCGCATCGAGCCGGAAACCGTGACAAACCAGAGTTTTGTCGTGATCGATAAAACACGCGCGGAGGAGCTTTCGCGCGAGGTGCTTTTTGAGTACTGGTGCCCGTACAGCGAGACGGAAAATGTGTACCGTTTTGTGTGCGGCGTGACGACTGCCGCAGAGGATATCGAAAAACTTGCGGAATATCTGTAAAAAGGAGTGCACGATGTCGGTAAGCTGCGATACCTGCGCGTATCTTGAGTATGACGAAGAAGACGAGGCTTATTACTGCTCCGTTGATATGGATGAGGACGACTTCGGGCGTCTTCAGCAGTCCGGTTATAAGGGCTGTCCCTACTATACGGACGGCGACGAGTATAAGGTGGTCCGGCATCAGATATGAAAGGACTGCGCTAAAACCTGAACATGTACGTCACAGCGCCGGAGAAACGTGAATGATACAGGCGCTGTACCAATAAAAACTTCACTGAGGAGGACTGAAAATGGCAGAAAAAGGCGATCTGGATGCTTTCAAGGGAAATGCGTCCACAGAAGAAGAAATTGACGTGACGAAAAAGATCCGTGTCGGCATTATCGGAACCGGCTGGATCGCAGAAGCGCATGTCCTGGAGTACAAGAAGATGCCTGACGTCGAAATCGTCGCGGCAGCGGACCTGATTCCCGGAAAGGCAGAGGCTTTCATGGAGAAGATGGGCGTTTCGGGCGTCCGTTTCTATCCGAATGACCAGGCTCTGATTGACGCGGAGAAGGATACGATTGATGCAGTCAGCATCTGTACCTACAACCGCCAGCACGCGCCCTGTGCAGTCTACGCGCTGAAGAACGGCGTGAATGTCATGCTTGAGAAGCCGATGTGCGTTACGCTCGAAGAGGCGATCGAGATCTGCAGGGCAGAGAAGGAGAGCGGAAAGCTTCTTTCGATCGGTTTCCAGCCGCGTCTTGACCCGAACATGCAGATGATCAAAAAGATCATCGAGTCCGGCGAGCTCGGCCAGATTTACTACATCCAGACCGGCGGCGGCAGAAGAAAAGGCATTCCGACCCCCTTCGGAACCACTTTCATCGAGGATAAGACCGCAGGACTCGGTGCTCTCGGTGACATCGGCTGCTATTCGCTCGACATGGTCTTAAACGGCATCGGTTATCCGAAGCCTCTGACGGTTACCGGTTACCGTTCCGATTTCTTCGGCAAGAACCCCAAAACATTCACTTCGAAAGGGTATCCCGCGGAGTACGCGGATCTGTTCAGCGTGGATGATTTCGCAGCGGCCTTCGTACGGCTTGAGGGCGGCATCATTCTGGACTTCCGTATTGCCTGGGATATGCACCTTGACACCCCCGGCGACACGATTTTCATGGGCACGAAGGGCTCTCTTCGCGTTCCTTCGACGGAATGCTGGAACGGCTCGATCGGCGGTCCGATGAAGATCTACCACGATGTGGCGGGAGAGGGCGTATATACCGAGATTCCGATGCTGAAGGCGCCGAAGGAAGGCCTGTTCTACCTGAAGCTGAGAAGCTTTGTGAATGCGGTCAAGAACGGCGGGAAGCCGCCCGTACCTTCGTCCGAGATCATTTACAACCAGGCGATTTTAGACGGCATCCTGAAATCGAATGCGCTCGGGCACGAAATCGAGATCGACATTCCCGAGATCTGACCCTGACAGATATGTTTCAGTATCTATTCAGCGCACCATTCGAAATGCTTCGCATTTCTCATGCAGGTGGCCAGAAAGGCTTCGCCTCCTGACCACCATTGCCCAAAACGGCCTGAATCAGTCCGAAACACCAGTGTTTCGTCCGTGATTCAGTCGTTTTTGAGCAGGGTGCTGAACAAATACAAATATAAATATTTTGTGAACACGTGTACAAACACCTTTACAAATGCGGAGGATGTGGTAAAATGTTGTTTCAGAAAGCCGGATCCGTTTCTGTTCGGCTGTGTATGGGGAGAGGGCAGAACGCTGTTTGATTCCCGGAACTTTATCAGAAGAGAGGTATGCAAATGTTCTGTGTAAAATGTGGAAGTCAGATTGCGGACGGTGCAAAATTCTGCCCGGTCTGCGGAAACGTCATTGAAATGGAGCCGAAGTCGGCAGCGCCGGAAGTCCCGGAAGCACCGCAGCCTGCAGCGGAACCCACTCCGGTTCCGGTACAGCCGGTTTATCAGGAACCCGTGCAGCAGCCCGTTCAGCCCCCGGTACAGCCTGTACCGCAGCCCGAACCCGAACCGAAGCCGGTTTACCGCGCAGAGGATGATGAGGATTTCTCTCCGAAGCAGGTAAGAATCCTGGTCCGTACGATGGCCGTGATCAGCTATCTCGGCGCGACCCTGTTCTTCCCGATGTTCGTGTTCAAAGAGAAACCCTGGATCCGTCATCATGTCAATAACGGCCTTGTGCTCTTTATCTTCGGAGGCGGAGCTGCCGTCATCATGGTGATCCCGATCGTCGGATGGATTCTTGGCGGTATTGTCGCGGTGTTTGTGTGCGTACTGGAAATCATGGGCATCATCAAGTCCATCAAGGGCCAGATGTTCGATATGCCGTGGTTCTTCGGTAAGATCAAGATTCTGAAATAAGGGTCAGCGCATAAAGAAAAGAGACTCTGAGATGAACACCAGTGTTCGTTCCAGAGTCTCTTTTCTTTATGCGGGCAAGATGCGAAGCATCTCTGCCCGGCCTCATGAGAAATGCGAAGCATTTCGAATGGGCGGGCTGACCTTTTACGCGGCTTCTGCCGCTGTTTTCTTTTTGTGCTGCCAGGTCCGAAGAGCGTATATCCCGAGAATCAGAAGCCCGGCCGCAAACCCGATCACATTCCGCCACAGCTCATAATGCTCAAAATAGTTCTTCGCAAAATAGTCTCCGAGACCGAGAACGGCTGCGGCAACTGCGACAAGGATCATGTTCCGTTTTGTAAAGATTTCCCGAAGCGGCGTATCCGGCGCGATGGCTTTTTTGATACAGAAAAGTCCGCCGGCTAAAAGTCCTCCGACTAACAGCCATTTCAGGATGACGGAGAGAACCGGTGCGATGACGGGTTCGAAGAGTGCCGTGAGAAGCGCGATCACACCGTATCCGATGGCCCAGAGCGGAATGACGAAAAGGACCTTTGCCCAGGAAGGAAGGCTCTGCACGAAGCGCTTGATCATATCCTTCAGGCCGCGCTTTTTCTCGTCGGCTTCCTCCTCTTCTTCAGCGGGTTCGTCCTCCTCGGCAGCCTGGATTTCGACGATCACAGCCGGTCGCTTGTCGTCCGGATTCACCTGCTGCATGACTTCCGCCGGACTTGAGAAAATGCTCCCAAGAAGAAGACTCGTCGCTGCAAGACCCGCCGCAGCGCCTGCAGCGGCTTTTTTGATGCCCGATTTCGATTCGCGCTGAACGGATTCTTCCGGCTGTTTTTCTGTTTCGGTTTCTTCTGTTTCCCGGATTTCTTTCGCATCTGTCACATCACGTTGCATTGCCGGCCTCCTTTCTTTCTTCTGTCCAAAGAACCTGTCTCTAAGGGTTAATGTAGCAGGCGGGAAGGGCCTTGTCAAGATGTTCTCCTGCAATTGTTTGTTTCCCTGAGGTTCTACTTGAAAATGCCCGGCTTTTATCATATAATCATAGTCGGAGCAGAATGCGCGGGAAGAAGAGGAGAAGGATTTGACGGACCGGCTGAATAATCTCTTACGGGAACTGAAATATCTGTGGCTCACGCCGGTCGGCTTTTTCTACTGCCTGTTCATGAACCTGCTGCTTCTTCTGATCGGCGTCAACGACGGCTCCGGCGCAGTGCGGGACCAGGCGCTTTCGGAGATGTTTTCTAATCAGGAGTGGATGCTCCTTCTGATCAATCTGTTGATCGCGCCGATCCTGGAGGAACTGTTGTTCCGGAAGCTCCTGTACCAGAAGCTTTTCCGGGAAAAGCTGGGCGTCCGGGTACTTTTTTCCGCGCTTGTGTCTGCAGCGGTTTTTGCGGTGCTCCACCTGAATGTCCCGCAGGGGATCTATGCTTTCTTCCTTGGGCTCGTGCTCTGCGAGACCCTTGAACACACGGGAAGCCTTGCGGCAGCGGTCTTTGTGCATGCGGCGGCGAACCTGTTCACTATCCTCGTAAACCGTTATGAGGCGCTGAATGAATTTCTGTACGCCTTGCGCATTCCGGCAATGATCGCGGGACTTCTGATATTTCTTCTGGCACTCGGCCTGTTTTACCAGGTCTATGCACCGGAAAGACTGCGCTTTCTGAAAAAGAATCGGGAATGATCTGAAATGGCCTTTACACACCTCCACGTCCATACCGAATACAGTCTTCTGGACGGCTCCGCGAAGATCGGGGAGCTTGTTTCGCGCGCGAAGGAGCTGGGTTTCGATTCGCTTGCGATCACGGACCACGGAGTGATGTACGGCGTCATTGACTTCTATAAGGCCTGCAGAAAGGCCGGAATTAAGCCGATTCTTGGATGCGAGGTCTATGTCGCGCCGAATTCCCGCTTTGACCGGGAACTTCAGGGCGGGGACGACCGCTATTATCATCTGATTCTTTTGGCAGAGAACAATACCGGCTATGAGAACCTGACGCGGATTGTCTCGCGGGGCTTCATGGACGGTTTCTATTACAGGCCAAGAGTGGACAAGGAACTCCTCCGGGAGTATCACGAAGGCCTGATCTGCACGAGCGCCTGCCTTGCGGGCGAGGTGCAGCGCTGCATCCTCAAGGGCATGTATGAGGAGGCGAAAGCCTGCGCACTGTCATATCAGGAGATTTTCGGGGCGGGGAATTACTATCTCGAGCTGCAGGACCACGGTCTTGACGAACAGAAAAAGGTCAATCAGGGCCTGATGCGCCTGCATGCAGAGACCGGGATTCCGCTTGTAGCCACAAACGATTCCCATTACATCTACAAAGAGGACTGGGAAGCGCACGATATCCTGCTGTGCATCCAGACCCAGAAAAAGCTTTCGGATGAGGACCGCCTGAAATACGCGGAGGGCCAGTTCTATCTCCGTTCAGAAGAGGAGATGCGGGCGCTGTTCCCCTATGCGCAGGATGCCTGCGACAACACGGCGAAAATCGCCGCGCGCTGCAATGTTGAGATCGAATTCGGTGTGACAAAACTTCCGAAATTTGCTGTCCCCGAAGGCTATACCTCCGAAAGCTATCTGGAAGAACTCTGTGAAAAAGGCTTCCGGGAGCGCTATCCAAACGCCGATCAGGAGCTTCGGGAGCGGCTCCGTTATGAACTTGACACGATCCGGACGATGGGCTATGTGGACTACTTCCTGATCGTCTGGGACTATATCAATTACGCGAAGCAGCACGGCATCCCGGTCGGACCCGGCAGAGGCTCCGGCGCAGGATCGGTCGTCGCCTATTCGCTTCGGATCACGGA
>CADCPV010000430.1 GCA_902803345.1 uncultured Eubacteriales bacterium
AATATCAAAGCAAAGGCATTGGAAAAGAAGCGCTTGCTCTGGTGGAGGATTATTTTCCGGATACAAAGGTTTACCGGCTGATTACCCCTTCGAACGTTGTAAGAAATACCGTGTTCTACGTCAATAAATGCGGATACAGGATCGTTAAAGTCGTCGGTTTTGACCGGGAAACAAATATGGCAGACTATGTATTTGAAAAACGAATAAGGAGAAAATCAAAATGATCATTACTCTTACCCGGCTTACTGAGGATGACCGGGAGCAATTCATCCTCGACAATCAGTACGCCTTCAAATATGGGGCAATGGAGGAATTCGGAGAGCGCGATAACCACTTTGAGGAGGATGGCGAGATCATTTCCCGTAAGACGATCGAAGAATCCATTGACGGCGGTGAAGCATACCGCATCATGCAGGGTGATGAAAAAGTTGGCGGCGTGGTAATCCGGGTAGACGGAGACCGAGGAGATCTGGAGCTTTTGTTTGTATCGCCAAAAGTTCATAGCAAGGGAATCGGATACGCCGCATGGTGTGCTGTTGAACACCTGCACCCCGAGGTGACAGTCTGGGAAACCGTAACGCCATATTTCGAGAAGCGAAACATCCATTTCTATGTCAATCGATGCGGATTTCATATTGTCGAATTCTTCAACAGCCATCATCCGGACCCCCATGACCCGGAGACCGGTGAAGAGAACAATTATGAGGGCGAAGACTTCGACGGAATGTTCCGCTTTGAAAAACAGATGAGGGAAAGAAATGTCTGAGCCGCTCATATCTGATCTTTCTGAATATATCCGCTGGGTTGGCGCATTTGATTTTGAACGTCTGCCGTTTCAGGAAGCGGACGCGGTCATTCTCTGTGTGCTTTCCTATTTTGACTATTCTGAGATGTGTAAAGAGTCGTCGGAATTCCGGTTGGAAAGTTGCCTCCCGCTAATTGAACAGAATGCAATTACGCTCTGTACAGCCGGGGCTGATGCCGGAAACAGTGAAATACTGAAGGAAGCGGCGCTGTCCGTACGCTTCGGAAATCTTGTCATCAGTGACTATACAGAACAGTATCGTCCGGAGCCGGCGCTTCAGTTTTCTGCGGTTTGCTTTACTGATCGTGATCGTTTCACTTTCCTGGCTTTCCGAGGTACGGACAGTACGATTGCAGGATGGAAAGAAGACTTTATGATCAGCTTCGAGAAAACTGAAGCACAGGATCTGGCGTATCAGTATGCCGCTCAAATTCTGAAAAAAAGTCCTGAAAGAACAATATACCTCGGCGGTCATTCTAAAGGCGGGAATGAAGCATTATATGCTGCCTGTATGCTTCCGGCTGAACTTTTCTCCCGAATCAGCAGAATATACCTCCTGGATTCACCGGGTTTTTGCAGTGAAGTGATGGATTTATCCCTGGTTGGAAGAGTTGATCCGATCGCAACACGTATTATTCCCGAGCATGACCTGATCGGGAAAATCTACGAACCGCAGATTTCCGATGTCCGTATTGTCAAAAGCAGCGGGACCGGTTTTATGCAGCATAATGCTGCTACCTGGCTTGTGGATCACGGTTCTCTTGCCGAGACTGAAAAGAACACGGCAGGTTCCATCTGGCTTTCCGGCCTCCTGAACCGCTGGGTCAGCAGTATTCCGGCAGAAAAAAGACCGGAGTTTATCGGCGAACTGTTTCAAACGCTGGAGTCTCAGGGCAAGGAATCTCTTCGCAGCCTGACGTCAGATGATTTTCTGTCTGCGCTGAAAGCGCTCGCGAAAACGAGACCCGAGACGAAACAGATTCTTATGGACCTGCCCAAACAGGCAGTTTTCGAAGACCGGATGCCGCAGAAAAAAGAAGGCGGCTTTATTCAGAAAATTCGGGAGAATTGTCTGCTTCAGGGATTGCTTCTGATCGCGCTTGGGCTCATTTTTGTTTTTGTGTCCGGCGAGTTTCTATATTTCAGTTCCACCGCACTGGCGATTTCAATCGTGGTGATTCAGCTGTTTTTCACGATCCGGAAGCTCGTGAAAAATGGTTGGAAGATGGAAGGCCTTCGGAATCGGATCATTGTGCTGCTTGTCTTTACCGCGCTTTTTGCAGTCCTTTTGATAAAGGAAGAAGCTCTGTTCATCCTGGGAAGCATGATATTCGGTATCCTGTTCCTGGCTGTTGCATTTATTTCAGTGAATGCAGCAAAGAAGGCTTCGAGGAAGAGCTTTCCGAAAGTCCTGCATATTTTAGAAGCATCTTTTTCCTTTGCATTTTCTGCCAGCTTTTTCATCATCCCGGAAGCACAGCTGATCAT
>CADCPV010000431.1 GCA_902803345.1 uncultured Eubacteriales bacterium
GCGGAAAGCATGGAGGAAGCCGTCCGGATCGCAAGAGAACATGCGGAGCCCGGCGAGGCGGTGCTGCTGTCGCCGGCCTGTGCAAGCTGGGGCATGTTCGACAACTATGAACAGCGCGGAGACATTTTCAAGGATCTTGTCAATCATCTGAAATAACTATGCCGAACGACCGTGAGGACAACCGAAAAAGATCCAAGGGATCGCCGGAGAACGTCGTTGATCTGACGGCGCTTCTTCGACGGCGCAGGGAGGAGCGGGAACGCTTTGAACGGGGGGAAGATCTGCCCGATGAAGAGTTTCCGGAGATCCCGTTCCCGGAGGATTTTGACGATGATGAGGAACCGGATGATGACGGTTACGATGAGGATTCATATGGGGATGACCGGGAGGAATACGGCGCTTCAGAAAAATCTTACGCAGCTCCGAAAAAACGCGCGCATCCGCCGAAGAAAAAGCGCTCGCCCCGCGAGATTCTGGGGGATATTCTGATCACGACGGTGCTGCTCCTTTTGGTGCTTTTTGCCGGCGTCCTGATCGGAAGTTCCCTGATATCCGTCGAGAATATTGAAATTTCCGGGACCAGATGGGCAGAAGAAGAGCCGGTCCTTGACTGGTACTTCCCGACGGAGAAATCGCGGATCCTTTCACGCGCGATCCTGAAAAACATCCTCGGCCGCTCGCGCCCGCCGGCCTTTTCCGAAAGCAAAGTCGTACTGACCGGCCTTCGGGACTGCGAAATCCGGGTGACGGAAAAGGAAGCGGCCTTTGTAATCGGCATGAAAAACGGTGACGGCGTACTGGTCGTTACGGAAGACGGCGAAGTGCTGAAAAAGGAGCCGGAAGTTCCGGAACATCTGTCCCTGATCGCCGGAATTTCCGCGCTTTCGGAGGAACCGCTTCTGCCGGCGCTGACGGACCAGCCGGAAACCTATACACAGCTTCTCCGGGTCGTAAAGCTCCTTCAGGAGTATGAAATCGAAAGCGACGAGCTGTTTATCCGGGACGGCGGTTTCTGCCTGCAGATCGGTGAGGTGACAGTCTGTCTTGGCACGGATGATTGGCTTCGGGAGAAGCTTCAGGAGCTCCGGAACCAGATTCCGGCCTTTACGAGGCTTCACGGAACGCTTCATCTGGAGGATTATGACGGGGAAAACAAAACAGACGGCTTCACTTTTGAGGTGTCTCCGTAAAAGCATGGTTAGTCCCCTGAATTTCGAAAAAGTTTTCAAAGAAATTTTACAGATGTATTGACTTTTGACCCCTTTATCGTGTATATTTCTATTATGTGTTCGATTATCGGGTGCTGATGATTTTGGGAACCGCGAAAAACGATTTCGCGGTCCTGTGACAGTAAGGAGGAAGGTACCTTGTTAGAGATAAAAATGGATGACGTGAACAGCGGCGCAAGGATTGTGGTAGTCGGTGTCGGCGGCGCAGGCAATAATGCCGTAAACCGGATGGTTGAAGAGAACCTCAACGGTGTGGAATTTGTCGGAGTGAACTCCGATAAGCAGGCGCTTCTTCTGTGCAAGGCGGCGACTGTGCTTCAGATCGGTGAAAAGCTCACCAAAGGACTCGGCGCGGGCGGCAATCCCACAGTCGGCGAAAAGGCTGCGGAAGAGAATGCGGATGACCTTTCGGATCTTCTGAAGGGTGCGGATATGGTGTTCATTACCTGCGGTATGGGCGGCGGAACCGGAACCGGCGCTGCGCCTGTTGTCGCGAAGCTTTCCCATGATATGGGCATTCTGACCGTCGGTGTCGTGACCCGTCCTTTCACCTTTGAAGGCAAGGCGCGTTCCAACAACGCTGAAGAAGGCATTGCGAAGCTGAAAGAAGTCGTTGATACGCTGATCGTCATCCCCAACGACAAGCTGCTGCAGATCGTAGACCGCAGAACGAGCATGCCCGATGCGCTGAAGCTGGCGGACCAGGTTCTCCAGCAGGCCGTACGCGGCATTACCGACCTCATCAACGAGCCCGGCGAAATCAATATGGACTTTGCGGATGTGCAGACCGTTATGCGCGACAAGGGCATGGCCCATATCGGCATCGGTACCGCTACCGGCGACGACAAGTGCCAGGAAGCGATGCGTCAGGCGATTTCGAGCCCGCTTTTAGAGACAACCATCGACGGCGCAAGCCATGTTCTTGTCAACATTTCCGGCGATGTCAGCCTGATCGAGGCCAACGACGCAGTCGAATATGTCCGCGAGATGGCAGACCCCAACGCGAATATTATCTTCGGTACCGCTTACCGTGAGACCGCCGCGGACGAAGTGACGATTACCGTCATTGCGACCGGCGTCAAGGATGCCGTATCAAAAGCACCGGACCGCGTTCCCGAGAAGAAAGACAAATCCCCGAACTTCCCCAACCTTTTGGGCGGCCAGCGTCCGAAGGCTCCGGAGCCGCAGAAGGCACCGGAAGAAGAGGGACTCAAGCTTCCGGATTTCAGTTCTTATTCACAGCGTCCGAGAAGAGACGAGCAGACCATTAAGATTCCGGATTTCCTGAAGAAACCCAATCGTTAATGTGAAGGACCCCGGATAAACCGGGGTCCTTTTCCGGTAGATGACTGTTTTTTGATAAGGAGCGTTCTGTTCTTGAAGAGAACGATTTTTCTGAGCTTACGATATCCGGCAGGAATCCTGCTGTTTGTTCTGGCCGCGGTGCTTTCAGGGTACGGCGGCGGATGGCCGTCTTTTGTCCTGTTCCTTCTTCTTCTGATCATGGAAGTCGTACTGGTCTATCTCGAAGACGCAAATATCATAGACCTGCGGCTGCTTCTTTCCCTGTCCTGGCTTTTCGGCATCGGCCTTTCATCCCTGAAGCTTTCGGAACTGCAGTCGCCCTGGAGCGCCGCCATGTGGTTCTCGGTCGGCGGATTCTATTTCCTCTTTATGGGCGGTTTCGACGGCATGTCCTGGCTTCTGAAAAAGAAGGCGCCGAAGAAAAAACCGGAGGAGAGCATCCGGAAGAACCGCCGGAACCCGGTCTTTTTACGGGCGGTTTTCAGTGCGATCCTGATCCTGACAACCGTTGCGCTTCTGGCATTCATCCTGGAGTGCTTTATCCTGCATTTCCGGATTCCGATTTTCCTGGACTGGTCCTATGCGGCCTACTCGATGTTCCATGTCACGGGACTGCATTATTTCGTGGTTTCGCTGGTGCTGGTGCCGCCGCTGACGGTGTATTTCCTGTCCCTCGGGAAGCCTGCCAAATGGGGCTGGCTGATTCTCGTCCTGTGCAACGGGATTGCGCTGATTGTGCCTTTTATGATCCTTTCGAAGATGCAGATGCTCCTGACACTGGCGCTTCCGGTGCTTTGCTTCCTGCTGATTCAGGAGAGAATTCCGAAGCCTGTTATTCTTGCGGGAACCATGGTGTTCGGCTGTCTGGTTGCAGGGGTCTTTATCATCCTGATGCGCTACAAGAACTATCCGGAAGGATATCTGGAAAGTATTTTCCGTTTCCACAATCCCGAAACGCCGCTTTCGATTCAGTATCCGTACATGTACATTGTCAATAATTATGAGAACCTGAACCTTCTCACGGTCAACCTGCAGCGTTTCAGCTATGGCATCCGGCAGGCTTTCCCCTTCTTTGCGCTGACGGGCCTGAAATTCCTTCCGAAGGTCCAGGAACTCATGGCACTCGAGCAGTACACCACGATTCCGGAACTGACGACGCTGACGGTCCTGTATCATGCATACGGGGATTTCGGCGTCCCGGGAACCCTGTTCTTCGGCCTGCTGCTCGGTGCGGTTTCATCGCTTATAACGGACGTTTCTTTCCGCAGGAAAACGGCGGTCGGCGTGCTGCTTTATGCACAGATCGCTTTCTACATGGCGCTTTCGTTCTTCACGACCTGGTTCAGTGATGCAACAACCTGGTTCTACTTTATCGCAACCGGCGCGATCGCAGTCTATATCCGGATCTACTGCAAAATCAATACGCAGTACGAACGCAGAAAAACGGCAGCAGATTTCTGAGGAAACACTGAATAAATCAGTATTTCCCTGAGAAAACAGAGGATTCCAGACATGACAAGAGATCAGATTATTGAAGAATTTCTCCTGGATCTTTCTTCGAAAAGCCCGGTCCCCGGCGGAGGCGGCGCGTCCGCCCTGGCGGGGGCTTTTGGTGTTTCGCTGGGTATGATGGTCGCAAGCCTGACGATCGGAAAAAAGCGCTACGCCGCGGTGGAAGAGGAAGTAATCCGGCTGAATCAGCATCTTGAAACACTCCGGGATGTTTTCCTGCGGCTTGCGGACAAGGATGAGGAGGCCTTCCTCCCGCTTTCCCGCGGCTATGCGATGCCGAAGGAAACGGAGGAGGAAAAACAGATCCGTTCCGCATATATGGAAAATGCACTGTACGATGCGGTGCTGGTCCCGCTTTCCGTGATGGAAACCGCGCTCGGTGCTTTCGAATCGCTGCTGGCGCTCGCGCGGATCGGCTCAAAGCTTGCGATTTCCGATGCAGGAGTTGCGGCGTCTTTCCTGCAGACGGCAGTAACCGGCGCCGAAATGAATGTGCGGATCAATCTCAGGTCCATGAAGGAATCGGAGCGCCGCACACGGCTTTCGGTGCGCTGTGAGGCCTATCTTCAGCGCGCGGATGTGCTGTATCGGGAAACGATGGATGTTGTGAAAGGGAGGATCGGCTGATGGGGAGACTTCGGGGCGCGGAAACGGCGAAGGAACTGACAAAGCGGGCACGTGACATAGCAGTGTCTCTTATGCGTCCGCCAAAGCTTGTGATCATCCGTTTCGGAGCGGACAGCAGTGATATTTCCTATGAGAACGGTGCAAAGAAGCGCATGGAGAAGTGCGCGATCGACTGTGAATCACGGGTTTATCCCGCAGATACGGAACCGGAGATTTTCTTTTCGGAATTTGAAGCCTTGAATTCGGATGATTCTGTCGACGGGATTCTGGTGCTGCAGCCGCTTCCGAAAAAGATCAGCGCTGCCCGGCTTTTTTCCGTGCTGGATCCCGCAAAGGATATGGACTGCGCGTCGCCCGAAAACCGCCTGAAGCTGTTCGAGGGCAGGGAGACGGTTTATCCCTGCACGCCCGAGGCTGTCATCCGGATGATGGATCAGGCCGGAATCGATCTTCAGGGAAAACATGCCGTCGTGATCGGCCGCTCGATGGTGGTCGGGAAGCCGCTTGCGATGATGCTCCTTGAGCGGAATGCGACGGTTACGGTCTGCCACAGCCGCACAAAGGATCTGCCTTCGGTCTGCCGGGAGGCGGATGTGCTGATTACCGCAATCGGCCGTGCGAAGATGATTGACGGAACTTATGTGAAGGAAGGCGCCGCGGTTTTCGATGTCGGCATCAATATGGATTCCGAAGGGAATCTCTGCGGAGACTGCGACCCCGAGTCCATGCCGCATGCATCCCTTGTGACGCCGGTCCCGGGCGGTGTCGGTTCCGTGACGACCTCCGTCCTCGCACTCCATGTCGCTCAGGCTGCCGCGGCGAAACTGCCGCGCCGGTGATCCTATAACGGTACTTCTTATGGAAATTGAAATCAGATATTTATCCGACAAAATAGAACCTCTGCGCTACATCGACGGCAAGTCAGACTGGATTGATCTTCGGGCCGCCGCGGACATCGAAATGAAGGCCGGCGAATTCCGCCTGATTCCCTTAGGTATCGCAGTCCGCCTCCCCGAAGGCTACGAAGCCTATGTCGTTTCCCGCAGCTCCCTTTACCGCAATTACGGCATCATCCAGGCCAACAGCTTCGGCATCGTCGACGAAACTTACTGCGGCGACAACGACGAGTGGTTCTTCCCGGCAATCGCCCTCCGCGACACGATAGTCCACACAAACGACCGCATCTGCCAGTTCCGTATCCAGAAACACCAGCCCCCCGTTGAATTCGTCGTCCGCGAACACTTAAGCGACACCGACCGCGGCGGCTTCGGAACCACCGGCCTCAACTGAGGCCTGACGCCCTTCCCGGACGCGGCTTTCTGTCAGGCAGACCCGGACGCAGCTTTGGAGAGGGCAGATATCCGCTTCCCGGGCTAAAGCTCCGGAATTTCGATTTTCTACGA
>CADCPV010000432.1 GCA_902803345.1 uncultured Eubacteriales bacterium
CGGCCGAAGATACCACTTCCATAGGAGCTGCTGCACCGCATGGGAGTGGAGGTTCATAACACAGCTCCAGTGAAAAGTAAACGGCCGCACGAGCCGTGCCAGGAGGCAGTATGAGAGAAGAAAGCACCGGAAGACTGATGGATCTTTTGAAACGGATCGATGTCACAGAGGTCGAAAATTTCCGGAAAAAGCATGCACTCCGTGAGAACGAGGGTTTCCCGGCTTTCATAGACGAAAAGATCCGGGAGAAAAAGATCCTCAGAAAAGAACTGATCCGGCAGGCAGATTTCCCGGAGAAATACGGCTACAAGCTGCTGTCCGGGGAAAGCCATACGACCGAACGAGACTATATCCTGCGTTTCTGTTTCGCACTCGGCCTGAACCTTCGGGATACACAGCGCGCCCTGAAGCTTTACGGTATGCGGGAGCTGTATGCCAAAGATCCGCGGGACATTGTCCTGATCGTCGCCGTAAACAAGAAAATCCGTTCTGTCGATCAGGTCAATGAGCTGCTGCAGGAAAACGGACAGGAACTTCTTCGGGAGAGCAGGAGATAAAAACCAGATTTTTCACGTCAGGGTTTGTCAGATCATGAAACACTCCTATCATATCACATATTTTTCGCACAGATTCCCGTAAATTACGGGACTACGATCCCTTTTGTAAGAATAAAATAGATACTGGCCCGGGCAGAGCTGTCCGGGAGATTTTGTCATTGAAAGGAATTTCCTGAATTTGCAGAATCGAATCCTGTGTCCGCGTTGCGGAGAATTACTGGAGAATAAATACAACAGCGGGGAAGTTATTTGTCCGTACTGCGGATGTGAGGTAATTCCGGGAAGAATGGATAAAAGCAGCCCTGATCAGTATTCTGATAAAAAAGAGAACACTGACGACCAAAGACGAAGAGTCAATTACAGGAACACATTTTATCTGATCAACATGACCGGATGTCTGTTTTTCGGAATGATATTATATCTGATGTTTCGACCTCGGGCTCGGATCTCTGAAATCATAATGAAATTTCTATCGATTGAACCGAACCTTGATTTGCTGCGGCTGACGGCTGAGAGTGACGCTGTCAGATTTATTAACAATTATGTTCCGGATATTTTATGGGCAGCTGCATTGTTGTTTGCAGTGGTTTTCCTGCTTGGAGAGGGGTGGAAGAATTATTTGCTTGCCTTTGGCATCTGTGCGATGACGGCTATTGGTACGGAAATGATGCAGAAGACAGGTTTACTCACCGGAACATTCGATTACTGGGACATTATTGCAGAGATTATTGCGGTAGGCGCTGCCTTGTTGATAATAATATATTACTGGTATTACAGGAGGAGTAAGGATGAGAAAAAGTGTAACAAAAATTGTCTGTCTGTTCTTGGTGCTGACGCTGTTTGTTCTGATGGCAGCAGCGAGCGGTTCGTCAGAAAAGACGGAAACAAAGGAGATTAAGGATACTTCAGCTGCAGAGAAAACTGAAAAAGAAACAACAGTAGCTGATGACACGAAAAAAGATCCGGAGACAGAAGAAACAACTACTACAACAGAAGCTGCAAAACAGGTTTCAATTGAAGAACAGGTTCTGATTGACCAGAATGATGTTAAAATCACGGCAAAAGAATATGTTTTGGATACAATCTGGGGAGACGGCATCAAGTTATTGGTTGAAAACAATTCCGACAAGAACGTCACCGTAAGCTGTCGGGCACTGATTGTTAACAATTATATGATAACGGATCTTTTCAGCTGCAGTGTCGCAGCCGGGAAAAAGGCAAACGAAACACTAAACCTTTCATCTTCCGGACTGAAAGCCGCCGGAATCAGTGAAGTAGGACAGGTTGAAGTATATTTCCATGTATATGATTCCGACAGTTGGGATGGTATTTTTGATACGGATGTTGTGACGATAAAGACATCCGCGTTCGATTCCATGGACACGACACCGGATGACAGCGGAAAAGAGCTGTATAACGAGGGCGGAATCCGGATTGTCGGAAAATATGTTGATGAAGACAGTTTCTGGGGAGCAGGAATTCTCCTTTATATGGAGAACAACAGCGGTAAAAATATAGGTATCAGCTGTGATAATTTCTCTGTCAATGGCTTTATGTTGATGCCGATTTTCTCCTGTGATATTTATAATGGAAAAATGGCGATTGATGATATTACGCTGTTGTCTTCGGAACTGGAAGAAAATGACATAGAAAAGATTGAAGAAGTGGAACTTTCTTTTCATATTTATGATCTGGACAGTTACAGTACGATAAAAGACACGGATCCAATCACTTTTGCAGTGGAATAAAGCAATGCTTTTTCTTCAAGTAAAAAGCGCCGGAACTCCTCAGAGCTCCGGCGCAGCTGTTGCCAGGCGTCTGCCGGATTTGAACCGGCGATCAGGGTGTTGCAGACCCACGCCTTACCACTTGGCTAAGACGCCATGCTGTGACAACAGTGATATTCTACTACAGAACAGCGGATTTTGCAAGCGGTTTTTATAACTTAAGATTTCGCGAAAAGAAAGCTGCGATTTCAGGAAAAATCACCCTTCAGAAGCACGGCTCTGCAGGGGGCACCGTCGGCGCCGCTGAGGTTCAGCGGCGCAGCGTTCAACAGGTAAACGCCTGACGGTACCTCTTGGAGGCGGATTCCTTCGAGGAGCACAACCTGCGCACCCAGCAGGATCCGGTGGACTTCCATCGGTGCGTTTTCGGGTCCGACGGTCTGGGATTCGTTCCCGAACAGTCTGATCCCTGCTTTCGCGAATACTTCCGCACCTTCTTTTGTAAGAACGGCCTTTCCCCTGATCAGGAGCCGTTCCGCGGCCGGGGAGAATACTGCTTTCGCAGCCCGAAGGATCTCTTCTGCATCCCGGCCGGTAATTTCTCCTTCGTGATCCGCCACATAAGCCGGTCCGATGAAGTGGTCCAGACTGATCCGGTCGATCGTCTTTCCGTCATGATAAAAATGGTAGGGCGCGTCCACATGTGTTCCGTTATGAGCGCACATGCGGAAGGCAGTCAGATTGTACAGCGCGCCTTCCTTCATGTCGGACAGTGTCTCCCGTTGGGGTGCCGGGTCTCCCGGATACACTTCACAGCCGAATACTTCCTGAGAAATGTCATAGATTTTCATATGGATCGCTCTCTCTGTCAGAAAATGTTCCCCTGCTCTTCATTGCCGAAGCCGAAGAATTTGAAAGCGATCTGGATATCGCGTTCCCATACGCGCCATTCGTGGCGGCCGGGTCCTTCGTGATATTCATAGGGAAGACCGATTTCGTCTGCATGCTTCAAAAAAGTCTGCATGTTCTGATAGCCGCCGTCTTCGGTGCCGATCGCGAACATGAAGCGCGGCAGATCTGCGCCGTCCGCAACCATCTGGTCCAGTTTTCGCCAGGTATTGGAAATGGAATTCAGATATTCTTCGACGGAATCATAGCGGTGCATCTGGTTGTACTGACGGACAGACATACCGGCAAGCTCGGAGGGTTTTTTCTGGAAGAGCTCTTTTAGCGTTTCCTTTTGGGCGTCCAGATTTCTCGGGCAGGAGGAAAGCACGGCTGCCGCAGCGAATTTTTCGGGGAAATTCAGGGCGAATTTCATGGTTCCGCCGCCGCCCATGGAGAGACCGGCAATGAAATTGTCCCTGCGCTCTCTGGAAGCCGGAAGCCAGTTGTAAACAAGGGGCATCAGTTCTTCGGTGACATAGCGGGTGGAATCATATCCAAGTGTAAATGCCGGCCAGGCTTCGTAATCCGCATTGCCGACGCCCATCATAACGACGATGCAGTCATGCTCGCAGGCGTAGGTCTCGATGTTGGATTTGCGGATCCAGTCGCTGTAGCCGCCGAAGGTTCCGTGCAAAAGCCAGAGGACCGGATATTTCTTTCCGTTCCCGTAAAACTCTTCCGGCGTCTCACTCCGCTTCTTATCCGGCATTACGATGTAAACATCCTCATTGTGGCCGGTAAAATGCGATTCAAAATCAAGATGAAAAAGTGCCATAACAGATCTCCTTTCCTTAGATGTAAGCTGATGTTTGAATGGGGTTTTGGTTAGATACCTGTATTTTAGCATAACGGGAGAGCAGTGTAAAGGCAGGATATCATCTGAAATTGGCGCCTGGAGCGGAAGATGGGCTTTTCCAGACTGCTTAAGGATTCTTGACATTTCCGGCCTCGTATGCTAAAATTCCAATAGTTGTCCGGTGGATTCTCCCAAAAAGCACATTCAGTGCCCGGGAATTGTGCCAGACAGGACGAAAAGCTTTTAGTAATCAGGAGAGAAAACCATGGAGAGAATCAAAACCCTTGAGACCCGTGATCTCTGCGAATCCGCGAAGAAGGGCGGATGCGGCGAGTGCCAGACTTCCTGCCAGTCTGCATGCAAGACCAGCTGCGGCGTGGCAAACCAGACCTGCGAGAACGAGGACAAGTAAGAGAAATGCGTCTAACGTGAGGGCATATCCGGCTCTCACAGGATATACCGCCCCGGCTTTCCCGTACAGTGAATTCCTGTGTGGAAGCGGGGCGGTGTTTTCTGTCTGTGTTTCGGCAGAAGGACAGCGGCGCGGGCATTTCTGAGGCCGGCGACACATGATCAGGAGGGGAAAATGGTTCACCAGTATCAGCTGAATGGATACAACATAGTGCTGGACACCTGTTCCGGCTCAATTCACGTTGTGGACGAGGTGGCATATGATATTATTGCCCTGTTTCCGAAAAAACCGGCTGATGAAATCGTTTCATTGATGCTTGAGAAATACCAGAACCGGGAAGATGTGACAGAGGAGGAGCTCGAGCTCTGTATTTCGGATGTGGAAGAGCTGAAGAAACAGGGGAAACTGTATTCACCGGATACCTTTTCGGACATCGCCGGAACCTTCAAGAAACGATCCGGCGATGTCGTAAAGGCGCTGTGTCTTCACGTCGCACATACTTGCAATCTGAACTGTTCTTACTGCTTCGCCTCACAGGGCCGTTTTCACGGTGAGCGCGCGCTGATGAGCTTCGAAGTCGGAAAACAGGCGCTGGATTTTCTAGTGGAGCATTCAGGGACGCGGCGGAATCTGGAGGTGGACTTCTTCGGCGGAGAGCCGTTGATGAATTTTGATGTGGTGAAGCAGCTCACCGCTTATGCCCGGAGCATAGAAAAGAAGAAGAACAAAAATTTCCGCTTCACGCTTACGACAAACGGGATGCTGATCGACGATGAGGTGATCGATTTCTGCAACCGGGAAATGTCAAATGTCGTGCTCTCCCTGGACGGGCGGAAGGAGACACACGACCGGCTCCGGGTGGACTATGCGGGGAACGGAAGCTACGAGCGGATTGTACCGAAGTTCCAGAGACTTGTGAAATCCCGCGGGGATAAAAGCTATTACATGCGAGGAACCTTTACCCACGCGAACCCGGACTTCACGAAGGACCTTTTCCATATGGCAGACCTCGGTTTTACCGAGCTTTCGATGGAACCGGTAGTCTGCGCACCGGATGATCCAGCAGCCCTGACGCCGGAGGACATCGAAATCGTCAAAGAACAGTACGAGATTTTGGCGAAGGATATGCTGCGGCGCCAGAAGGAAGGCCATCCGCTGACTTTCTATCATTATATGCTGGATCTGATGGGCGGTCCCTGCATTTACAAGCGGATTTCGGGCTGCGGTTCAGGCACGGAATATATGGCAGTTACGCCCTGGGGAGATCTGTATCCCTGTCATCAGTTTGTCGGAGAGGAACAGTACAGGCTCGGCGATGTATGGCATGGCGTGACCAATACCGCACTTCGCGAAAAATTCCGCGCCTGCAATGCTTATGCACGTCCGGAATGTGCGGAATGCTGGGCGAAATTCTACTGCTCCGGCGGCTGTGCGGCGAACGCATATCACGCTTCAGGCTCGATCACCGGTATCTACGAACCCGGCTGTGAACTGTTCCGGAAGCGTATCGAGTGTGCCATCATGATGAAAGCCGCGGAAGCGGAGGACCCGGAGCTCCGGAAGTATGCGAAAACAAGGCCCGCACAGTACATGGGCTGCGGTTTGCCGGACGAAGAGGACTGTGAAAGCTGCGGGGAATGCTGACGATCGGGCATGAGGAAGAGCGGTGAACCCCGGGCACTGCTGGAAGTTCAAAGAGACACAGAAAGTTCACAGAAGAATTAGCACTCGCTATTGACAAGTGCTAACAAAAGTGCTATAACTACGTCAGAACAAAGGAACAGAGAAGACCAGATGGACTTGAAGGTTCCAATGATCCAAACACTCCGTCCCCTTGCTCATAGCAGTGGCAGAGCGAAAAGTAAGATTGCTTTTACGCGAAGGTCGCAAATATTGAGTAAAGGAGGATATGACTTATGTTACTGCCCAGTATTTTTGGTGAGGATGTTTTTGACGATTGGTTTGATTTCCCGGATTTCAGGAATTTGGACCGGACAGAGCGCAAACTTTACGGACGTCATGCGGACCGGTTGATGCGGATGGATGTTCATGAGGCGGAAGACCATTATGAAGTGGATATTGATCTGCCGGGCTTTAAGAAGGAAGAGATTACACTCGAACTGAATGATGGATATCTGACCGTACAGGCGGCGAAAGGCCTCGACCATGATGAGAATGATAAGAGAGGCAAACTGATCCGCCAGGAGCGTTACGCAGGCGCGATGCAGCGTTCCTTCTATATCGGCGATCAGGTGAAAGAAGAGGATATCAAGGCTGCCTTCAAACACGGAGTCCTGACGCTGCAGATCCCGAAGCAGGATCCGCCGAAACTTCCGGAGAAGAAAACCATACAGATTGAGGGATAATGACATGAAGAGGCCGCGGCAGAAAATGCCGCGGCCGTTTTTTTGTTTATGCGCGCATCTGCGGGAAAGGCCGGAGGCCGGTCACCGCATCGTCTGCAGTGATGCGCTGTTCGTCATTGTCGAGGTCGATCAGGACGTATTTGTCATTGCCCATGCCGAGCTCCTTCATATAGGAGAGCTGACGCAGGCCGTGACGGCTCACCATCCGCTCCACCATTGCCCGGTGGTCTTCTTCTTTCATCGCGAAAATGATGTCAACACAGGCCTGATCGATGGCCAGAATGTCGAGAGAAGCCAGGATACCGACGTTCGGGGTCACGACCGGCTCTGCGGCGATGCCTTCGCAGTCGCAGGAGACGGACATGTTACGCATGACGTTGATGTAGGAAACATTCTTGCCGAAGTAGTCGATCGTCGCCTTCGTGGATTCGGTGATCTTTTCCATCAGCTCTTCCTCAAGGGAACCCCACTGTTCGCCGTCTTTTCCGTGGATCATGCCCTTGCCGATCCGGCCGTCTGCGCAGCCGATACCGATATTCTTGTTGGAACCGCCGAAGCCACCCTGTACATGGCCTTTGAAATGGGTCAGCACGAGGAGTGAATCATAATCGGTCATGTGGTCACCGACGGACATTTCGGTAAACCATTTGCCACCCTTCACGGGAAGCATCTTCGTGCCGTCTTCGTCCATGATGTCGACCGGGCAGAAGGTCCAGCCATTGACCTTCAGGGTTTCTCTGTGCTGTGCGGTCGTGTAGCGATCTCCTTCATAATAGGTGTTGGTTTCGAGAATTGTCGCGTCCGGAAGTTTTTTCCCGAGGAATTCCTTTACCCAGGATGACGGGATAATATTCGGACCGTGAGGCTCGCCGGTATGAAGCTTCACACCGACCTTGCCTGTAATCTGTGCGTTTATTTTCTCGTAAACTTTCATAATTCCTTCAGGAGAAAGGTCACGGGTAAAATAAACAATGGATTCGTTGCCGGATCTTTGTGCGTAGGGGACGTACTTCCTGCCGTCCTTTTCATAGGTAGTCATTCTGACAACCTCCTTCATGATTTGTTTATTTCGTCATCCGGGAATATTTTGTCGGATGGTCGGTCCGGAATTTACTTCGGGTTTTCCACCTCCGTTTCTTTCGGCTTTTTATATTCTGTTTCTCCGAGTTCATGCACCTGAAGTCCATTCAACACGA
>CADCPV010000433.1 GCA_902803345.1 uncultured Eubacteriales bacterium
GCCATGCGGAAGCGGTAAATGCTCTGCTTCATATCTCCGACCATGAAAATGTTGTTCTGCCCGTCCGGGATCTTCGAAACAGCCGTCAGAATGGTCTCCTGAACGCGGTTCGAGTCCTGGTATTCGTCAATCATGATCTCCGAAAAGCGCGCCGAGAGTTCCCGCGCCGCTTCAGTCCGGACTTTATTATCATACAGAACGGACAGCGCCTGATGTTCGATATCGGAGAAGTCCGCAATGCCCTTTTTCTTCTTTTCCGCCGCATAAAACTCCGAAAAGCGCCGCACAAGGCGCACCGTTTCCCGGATGCTTTCCGCGCTTTCCCGGATTTCAGAAAGGATCTGGTCTTCCGAAAGCATAAAGCTCTCCTGGAAATCTGAAATGCGGTTCCGAAGGGCTGTGCGCTGCGATTTGATCCGTTCCTGGAGCGTCTGGTCATAGCAGGGCTTTTTGCTGCCTGCGGGCTGCCGCTGCAGTACGAGCGCCCTGATTTTCTGCCGTGCCTCCTGATACGTTGTAAACTCCCGCGCCGAAAGCAGCGCTTCGATATCCGCGCGGTAGGCCGCTGCGAAGTTTTCCGGCACAAGCGGGTTTTCCGCCCGCATCAGGATCCGCTGATAACGCTCAGAAAATCCCTGGAGCCGCAGTTTCGCCTGCAAAAGATACCAGCTGCACCAGTCGGTTTCGGCAAGGGCTGCGGAATCTTCGATCCGGCACTTTTCGAGGCAGGATTCGAGCCATTCATCGGGCCAGGGGTGGCTCCGGCTGAAGCGGTACAGGGAAAGCACCAGGTCCTGCAGCGCTTCGTCCGATTTTCCCGAAGAAAAGCCTTCCAGGAACCGCAGGAAGCTGTCCGATGCCGTTTCATATTCCTCGTCCAAAAGCCGCTCCATGACGTCGCTTTCAAGGAGCTTCTGCTCGCCCTGGTCCATGATCCGAAACGAGGGGTCCAGATCCACGGCTTCGGGGTAATTTCGAAGCACATACAGGCAGAAACTGTCGATTGTCGAAACCTGCGCCTCCTGCACAAGCTGCAGCTGCCGCACCAGGCGGCGGTTTTCGGGCTCTTTCTTCGCACGCTCCAGAAGTGCTTCATAGAGCCGCGTCCGCATCTCCCGCGCAGCCGCATTGGTAAAGGTTACAATCAGAAGCCGGTCAATGTCAATCGGATTCTTTTTGTCCAGCACAAGGCTGAGAACCCGTTCCACCAGTACGGCCGTCTTCCCGGAGCCGGCAGCAGCCGAAACGAGGAGATTCCGGTTCCGCGCTGCGATGACCTTCTCCTGTTCAGCTGTCCATTTCATGACTGGTCTCCTTCTCTTTGGCAGGATTTGGCGCGGAATCGCTTCCGACAAGGTCTGAAAGATCCTTCTTGCGAAGCGAATATGCCCGGTATCCCTTTATTCTGGTATCGAAGCCGCAGACGCTCCGGTAGGGGCAGTAGGTACATCCCGATTCCGCACCGCTTTTGTAAGGGCGCACCGGAATGTCCCCGGCCTGCATGGACCGAAAAAGCGATACGGCTTTCTCCTTTGCGTAATCGCCGAGCGCCGCGAGCTCCCCGTCCGTCGCGACTTTGGCGTAGTTTGGGAAGCTGCCGTCTTTTTTCATCCGAAGGCCGGAGACCACCGTACTTTTATCCGGGAATTCCCGCTCCGTGAACCGGATCGTATCGGGATCGCTGTTCGTAACCCCGTGAAGCTGAAGTTCCTTCTCGATTTTTTCCATTGCTTCCTGTTCGTTTTCCGCTTCTACCATCGGGTCGTCGATATGATAATAGTAGATGCCCGCAAAACGGCTCTGTTTTCCCGGATATTTCTGCGCAGCCCCGGCTTTCGCGGCTTCCATGTACAGAAGAAGCTGCAGCTGCAGGCCGTAAAATACTTTTGTATAATCCACATCCTTCCGGCCGGACTTATAATCGATAATCCGAAGCGTCACCGAATCATCCGATTCCGCAGTATCCATGCGGTCGATCCGCCCGGCAAGGGAAATCTTCTTCCTGTCGGAAAGCGGCAGCCTGAGTGCGTCGATCGCCTCGCCCCAGCCGAAAGGTACTTCTGTTTCGATCCGCCGGAACGTTCCGGCCTGCCACTGCTTTTTCAGGATTTCAGCCGTCCTGCGCACAAGCCGCGCAATCCGGATCCGAAGATACCGGTTCCGCGGGGAATCCTGCATCAGGCCTTCTCCGTACTTTTCGGTCACGACGGCTGCCGCGCATTCCGAAAGCTCATCTGTTTCCCCATCTGTCAGCGCGGAGAAATCAAGCCGCTTCTCTTTCATCTGCCGGAAGAATTCATCAATGCTGTCATGCAGCATGGTCCCGAGGTCTGTCACATCGACCCGGTATTCCGGCCGTTCCGAAAGCGCGAGGCCGTAATTCAGAAAATGCGAGAAGGGACAGGCGGCAAAACGTTCCAGTCTGGAAACCGACTCCTGCACCGAAGTGCCGAAAAGAATCTGTGCTGTCTGTTCGCTCAGTTTTTCGGGCTGATAGGAGAAGACTGCGGCCCGAAGCGTTCGAAGGAAGCGCTCCCGGGTATTTTCGTGGGAAAGGAGCCACGAAAACAGCGAAAAATCACTTTCGTGAAGCGCTGCCGGATGTTCGGAATCGCCCGCTTCCCGGAGTCTTCCGGCAGCATAAACCATCCCGTCCGAAACCGAACTGATTCCCGATGCCGAAAGGACACGTCCGCCGTCTTCAGAGGATTCCGTCGATTCCACGGCAACCGCCGGGAACATGGAAAGCAGCTTCCCCACGACTGTCGCAGGGTTCTGGCCCTTTCCATCCGAATCCGTCCGGGCGTATGTCAGAAACAGCTCCTCTGAAGGGCTCGTGAGAAGCCGGTACAGGTAAAACTGTGCGGAGAAATTCTCTTCCTTTCCGGTCGGTGCGAGGGAAAGCGCCGTTTCCTGAAGAAGCTCCCGGTCCTGGTCCGACAGCAGTCCGCCGCTTTCTTTCAGGCGCGGCAGGACGCCTTCATTCGCGCCGATCACGTAGAGGAAGCGAACCCCAAATAGCCGTGTACGGCGAAGGTCTCCGACCAGAAGCTCATCCTTCGCAGGCGGGACAAGGCCGAGGCGGAGCGCTCCGATCCCGGAAGAAAGCATCTCCGAAAAGGCTTCCGTTGTCATCCGATCATCCGGAAGCAGCGTCTGGACCCGGTCAAAGAACTCCGAAAGCAGGGAGAAGCTTCCGGCATACTCCCGCTGAAGGTCCAGGCGTTCGGTTTCTTCGGAAAGCGCCGTCATCTCCTCATCGGCATGAATTTCGGAGAGGAAGTCCAAAAGCGCCGTGATCCGTTCTCCGACCGTCGCTCCGCGCCTGCAGACCGTCTCATGAAGCAAAAGAACCGGCTTCAGCGCAAGTTCCCGAAGCTCATTCAGCGGCTCGAGCCGCCCCTCCGAAAAGCGCCGGTAACGGCCGGAGAAGGGCTTTTCAAAGCGGCTTTTTCCGCGGATGCCTCGCGCAAGGCAGAAATTTTCCAGTTCGCAGACCCGTTCATAAACAGAATAGCGGTCCGGGCTCTCCGAAAGTGCACGCGCAATATAGCGCTGATACAGCGGGTTTTTCAGGAGCACCATAACGGATTCGAAGGAATATTCCTCTGTATAGACTTCCATCAGATCCTTGATAAGAAGAAACAGCGGGTTTTCGGCCATGCTCCGGGTTTCGTCGAAGAATACCGGCAGTGAAAGCTCCCGCATCCGTTCCTCCATCTCGTCATGATAGCGCGAAGGATCGCCGGAGATGACTGCCATATCCCGGAGACGGTACCCTGCCCGGAGCTTCTCCAGGATTTCTCCGATCAGAACGCGCACTTCTTCCTCCGGGGACTTTGCGCATACAATCCGAAGCCCTGCGCCGGAATCCGGGAACATTGGCTGCGGCCAGCGGTACAGTCCGGCTTCGATTTTCTGTACGGTATCCGAAACCTCCCGGAGACCCGTGACAGTCCTTTCCGTAACCGGGATGCTGTTTTCAATTGCAAGCTCCCGGATGCGCGCGCACATGACCGCACTCATCCGGAAAAGGCTGTCCTCATTCTGCTGTTCCGAAAGCACCGCGCCGCTTCCGAGGTCCGCCGAAAGGACAAGATCCCTGCAGCGCGGAAGAAGCGCCTCGATCACCGCCTCCTGCGGCGGCGTAAAGCCTGTAAAGCCGGTCAGCGCGAAAACCGTATCCGAAGCCGCCCCCCAGGACGGCAGAAGCTTCGCAAGCCTCACAAGTCGTTCCTCCGCCATTTCGTAATCCCGGTGCAGACGCGCGAGAAATGCACCGTACAGCTGCGAGATCTCTCCGATTTTCCGCTGCAGCGCCGGGTGTCCCGGGAGCTTCTTCGCGCTGTCAAGAAGCCTCTCCGGCGATACATTGTACTGCGCGAGTTCGGAAAAGAGCGACTTCAGCTCCTCTAAAAAGCCCTGCTTCCGGATGTTTTTCCGAAGGACGAGAAGCTCGTTTTCCATCTCCCGCACCACAAGCCGCAAAAGCATCAGTTTCCCGGTGTCATCAAGGATCTGCCGTCCCGGTTCCCGAAGCTCCTCAAACACGCGGTAAGAAAGACGGTTGAAGGTCAGGACATCAATATTCATCAGCGCGTGGTTCTCTGCGCGCCGCACCATTTCCTCCTGCGTATACAGACTCGCCTGCTCCGGCACCAGAAGCACATACGAACACTCCGGGTGCTTTTGGGCCTCCCGGAGGATCGTGTCGTATAGGCTTTCGTTTTTAACGGAAATCGAGGATCCGTACAGAATCGTCAGCGCCAAGGCCGGCTCCTTTCACACTTTTACTGCCGCTCAAGGATCGAAAAGCCCCAGGCCGGAAGCGCAATTGTCTCTTTGCCGTAAACCGGCTTTTCCGACAGAAGCTCTGTAAAACTGCCTTCCGGACAGGGGAGTTCCGCCGGATTTTCACTGTAGTTATAGAGAAACAGCAGTTCCTTCCCCTGCGGCGACAGGGCTTTCTTTGCGATCAGTGGGAAGGATACGCCGGGAAGTACCGGGGATACGCCTGCTTCCGTGAGTGCATCCGAAAGGAACTTCTTCAGCAAGGCCTCCGGCAGGTCACAGCCAAGATACAGGGCTCGGCCCTTTTCAAAACGGTTTTTCACGACCGCCGCATATTTGCCCCAGTTTTTGTGCGCATAAGACAGCACGGGTTCGCCGCCGTCCGGAATCAGGCACTCAAAGAATCCGTTCAAAGGACCCGAACCGTCCGAAAGCATCATGTTTTCCGCCATGGAGAACTGATTGTACTGAAGGCCGAACACTTCCGTCATCCCGTGCGGCTGCCGGTCATGCCGGACCTTGGTGTTTTCATCCGAGAAGAAGGATTTATAGCCGGAAACGAGCGTCCCGCCCTCTGCCGTGTAACGCCAGAGCGCCGCGACGGTCGCGTCAGATGCCGCATAGAGCGCCGGGGCAAGGATCAGATCATATTTTTTGAGTTTTTCGTAAAGAGCCGCTTCGACCGTTCCCCAGTCGTCCGGTTTCTCGCTTTCGAATGGATCTGCATAGACAAAATCACATTCGTAATTCATCTCGTACAGCGCCCTGAACCACTTCATCAGCGTCTCGTTGTAGCCGACGTTTCCGCCGGAACGCATCCTGAGAAGCGCCGTAAGCGAAATGTTGGATACGAGGAAAGCCGCCCGGTTTTCCTTCTTCAGGCCGCAGAGCTTCGGGGAAAGCCGTTCAAAATCCGCACCGATCGTGCAGGCCTCTTTGTAAACAACATTCTCCGAGAAGTCATGCGACAGCACGCCCTTCCAGTAAGTTTCCGCCGCGTTGTGGATCGAATGCCAGTGCCAATATTCGACCATCTTTGCCCCGGAACCGATATGCGAAAAAGCCTGAAGCCGCAGCTGCTGATCATACGGCGTCCACTGCGGGAAGCCCTGCGCCTCGGTCTCAAGAAGCAGGTAGTTTCTGCCTTTCAGCGAATAGTTCAGCGCGCCGCCGAAACTGATCTCCATGCCCGTAAGATGGCTCTGTGTCGGATGGTAGATGTCGCAGCCCGCAACCGTCAGCGCCTGTGCCGCCGCAAAATGATCCACCGCCGGCTGGACGCCGTAGGAGAAGCCGCGCCAGTCAAAATCGAAATTGTGCGTGATGAACTGGTCCCCGCGCATATATTCGCGCACAAGCGTGCACTGCCAAGCCAGGAAATCCGTCACAATCTTCCGGCGGAACTTCTCAAATTCCCCGAAAAGCGAGGCGTTGATCGTATTCCGGACATCCGGGAAATCCGCCCAGTCATGCACCGCGTTCGACCAGTAATTCAGGCCGAATGCCGCATTCATCCGTTCGATGTCCCCATCGAACTTCTTCTGAAGGTAGCGGACAAAGGCCTCCTGTACCTTCGGACCGGCCGTATCGTAGTACTTCGTCTCATTGTCGACCTGGAATCCGATGACCGCAGGATGCGAAGCCGTGTGGGAAATCAGCTCCCGGATGACCCGTTCCGCGTGATAAAGATAGGTCTCATTGGTGATATCCATGATCTGGCGCGGACCGTAGAGCTGCCGCCCCGTCCCGGTTGTCGCAAGAACATCCGGATCCTTTTTCACAAGCCACGAGGGCACTGCATAGGTCGGGGTCCCGATAATGACGGAAATCCCGCCCTGATGCATTGCCTGAAGCACCCGGTCCACCGAACCAAAATCAAAGACACCCTCGGTGGGCTCCAGCGTCGACCAGGTCGATTCTGCGATCCGGACCACATTCATATGCGCTTTTTTCAGCATCTCGACGTCGCGCGCAAGGCGCTCCTCGGGCATATATTCATCATAATACGCCGCGCCGTACAGCAGTTTCTCCATTCTGTCCTCCTTTTGCGGGTTTATCTGTTATTCTTATGCGGAAATCCTTTTCCGGAAGCTTATTCTGCTGAAAGTTCAGCGAAAATGCTCCCGATACCGCTCCTGACTTCGCTGTAGTTTTTGGGCCATTTCATGTATCCGGAAGCCGAGACGTCCTTGCCGTCCTTGGTCCAGTACGACAGGCTGAAGCCGTTTCCGTCCAGCACATGCTTGTTGGTCTTGTGGAAGTTGTTCCAGCGCTCCACATGATTTTCCTGCAAGAAAGCTTCGAGCTTTTGGACAAATGCTTCATCCACCGTATAAACTGCCGCGTCCTCTTCCGCCACGCCGTCTTCCTTGATCGTTGCCGTGTACACGCCGTCCTTGAAGCGCAGCTCATAGCTCACCGAAGCGTTCATCATATTTCCCGTCGAATAAGAAAAACGGAACGACTTCAGATCCTTTGCGGGAACCCGCCCGCAGCCCGAAAACAGTATCAAAGCCATCAGTATCACTCCTGTTATTGTCATAGTTTTCTTTTTCAAGTTTCTGTACCTCCGGAATCTGCTGCTTCCATTATAGTAAAAATTCAGTATGATTTCAATGTGAACCGTAGACATTTTTCCGATTCCGAAGTATGATAGAAACAAGAATAAACCGATCGGAGGAAACAGCATGATTCAGAACTTTATTTACAACACCCCGACGCGCGTCATATTCGGTGCAGATACTGTAAATGAGGTCGGCGCCCTTGCAAAGGAATTCGGCGCCACCCGCGTTCTCCTGCATTATGGCAGTGAACGTGTCCAAAAGAACGGACTGATGGACAAAATCCGCGCCTCTCTGGATGCGCAGGGCATATCGCACGTGGAACTTGGCGGCGTCGTTCCGAACCCCCGCCTTTCCAAAGTCTATGAGGGCCTGGAACTCGCGAAAAAAGAAGGCGTCGACTTCCTCCTTGCGGTCGGCGGCGGCTCAGTTGTCGATTCGCTGAAAGCCATCGGCTACGGTCTCGCAAACGGCGGAGATCCCTGGGATTTCTATGATTTCAAGCGGAAGCCTGCAGCCTGTGTACCGCTCGGCGTAATCCTTACGATCGCAGCTGCCGGATCCGAAATGAGCAACTCCTCCGTCATCACAAAAGACGGCGAGAACGGTGCGGGCGGCATCAAGCGCGGCTGCAACAACGAGTGCTGCCGGGCGAAATTCGCCATCATGGACCCGAATCTCACGATGACCCTCCCCGAATACCAGACCATGAGCGGCGCAACCGATATCATGATGCACACGCTTGAGCGCTACTTAAGCTCCGGCGGACATATGGATCTCACGGATGAACTCGGCGAAGGGCTTCTCCGCACGGTCATGAAGAACGCGAAAATCCTGCTCGATGACCCCAAAAACTACGAGGCGCGTGCAGAAATCATGTGGGCTTCCAGCCTCTCCCACAACGGCCTTACCGGCTGCGGCACCGACGGCGGCGACTGGGCCTGCCACCGGCTTGAGCATGAACTCGGCGGCCTGTACGATGTTGCGCACGGCGCCGGCCTTGCGGCTGTCTGGGGCACCTGGGCACGCTATGTGTACGAAAATGCGCCGGAACGCTTCCGGAAGCTCTCCGTCCGTGTCCTCGGCATCGAAGATCAGGGCAGCGACGAAGAGATGATTTTAGCCGGTATCGAAGCGATGGAAGACTTCTTCCGCTCTATTCACATGCCCACCTCGCTCCGGGAACTCGGCGTCGACCCGACGGACGACGAATACCGGCTCCTTGCCGAAAACTGTGCTCTTGCGACCAACAACAGCCTCGGCTCTGTCCGGAAACTCCACCGCGAAGACATGGAGGCGATCTACCGCGCCGCAAGGTAAAACTTGACAAAACCGGTATTTCTGTTGTACGCTTTATCCGCAGAAAAACAATTGGAAAAGAGGAGGAAATAACCCATGAACACGTATAAAACACACGGAACCTGTTCCCGGGAGATCCAGTTTGAAATCGAAGACAACAAGGTAAAGGAAGTCCGCTTCATCGGCGGCTGCCCCGGCAACACACAGGGCGTCGCGGCCTTGGTCAGAGGCTATGACATCGATGAGGCAATTGCCCGCATGAAGGGTATCGACTGCGCCGGCAAAGGCACCTCCTGCCCGGACCAGCTTGCAAAAGCACTTGAGGAATACAAGGCGAAAACCGCCTGATCTGTCCCGGAATACAAGGAAGCACACATGTCCAGAACCATTATTTTAACCGGCGGGGGAACCGCCGGTCATGTTACGCCGAATATTGCTCTTTTGCCGGGCCTTCGCGCACGCGGCTTTGAGATCCGCTACATCGGGTCCTATGCGGGTATGGAGAAAGGCCTGATCGAACAGGAGGGGATTCCCTATGACGGGATCTCAACCGGGAAATTCCGCCGTTACCTGAGCCTTAAAAACATTTCTGATATCGGGCATGTTCTGAAAGGAATGCGGGAAGCAAAAGCACTTCTCAAAAAATATCAGCCGGACGTCGTTTTCTCAAAGGGCGGTTTCGTCTCCGTCCCGGTCGTCCGCGCCGCAAAGGCCCTGAAAATCCCGGTCATCATTCACGAATCCGACATGACGCCGGGCCTTGCAAACAAGCTCTGCTACTCTGCAGCGAAAAAAATCTGCTGCAACTTCCCGGAAACCGTCGAAATGCTTCCGAAGGAAAAAGCGGTGCTTTCCGGTTCCCCGATCCGCGAACAGCTTCTTTCAGGCTCCCGTGAAAAAGGTCTGCAGTTCGCCGGTTTTTCCGGAGAAAAGCCCGTCCTTCTCATGATCGGCGGTTCGTCCGGCGCACGAAAGCTGAACGAGGTCCTTCGGGAAGCGCTTCCAAGCCTTCTTTCGGACTTTGACATCATCCATCTCTGCGGAAAAGGAAACCTTGATGAAACGCTGAAGGATCAGCCCGGCTACGTCCAGTATGAATACATCAGCGCGGAGCTTCCGGATCTTTTCGCTGCCTGCGACATTGTTTTCTCGCGTGCCGGTGCAAATGCAATCTGTGAACTTCTTGCGCTGCAGAAACCCGCGCTTCTCGTGCCGCTTTCGGCCGCAGTTTCACGCGGCGACCAGATCCTGAATGCCCGTTCCTTTGAAAAGCAGGGCTTCTCGATGCTCGTCGAAGAGGAGACTCTGACCGCAAAACTGCTTACGGAAAAACTCCATGAACTCTATGAGAACCGTGCTTCCTACATCGAAGCAATGCAGAAGAGCAGCCAGAAAAACGGTGTCGAGGTGATTCTCGGGCTGATTGACGAGATTGTAAGCTGAATGGATTTAAGGTTTATCTTCCCTGCCGCCTGAGCTTTCGCCGTTTTGCATTGATATACCGCTCCAGGTGCCCTTCCCGGATAAATTCCTCCAGCACGTACTGGTCGTAAACCGGAACCGTGCAGGAATAGAAACCGAGTTTTTCATGAAACAGCGGAACGAGGGATGCGGGCAGGACCATATAGCCCATCCGCATCGACGGCGCAAGGGTTTTGGTAAAGGTATTGATGTAAATGACCCGCTCAGGCGCAAGGGAATACAGCGTCTCAATCTGACGCGTGGGGGAGGCGAATTCGGAATCATAATCATCCTCAATGATGACCGCATCCCGCTCCCTTGCCCAGCGAACATATTCATGTCTTTTTGTGGCGCTTGCCGTAATCCCTGAAGGGAAACTGCTGAACGGCGTCACGTGAAGCACATCTGCAGCGGCGTTTTTCAGCGCCGCTGTTTTGATTCCGTCTTTCCCAAGCGGAAGTCCCTGCACCGCCACGTCATTCATCCGGTACACTTCCCGGATCCGCTCATAGCAGGGTTCTTCCGATGCATACCGTTTTTCTCTTCCCAGAAGTTCCACCGTAAGTCCGTACAGATACTCCGCTCCGGACCCGATCACAATCTGCGACGGATTCACCCGGATGCCGCGTGAACGGAGAAGATACTGTGAAAGGGTTTCGCGCAGCGACAGAAGACCGCTGTTCGGTGACTTCTCCAGGATTTCCCTGCCCCGTTCCGACAGGACATTGCGCATGACACGCGCAAGCACGCTGAAGGGAAAATCCTCTGTCGCGGATATGATCGGTTCCGGCGGATCGGGAAGTTCGGAAGGATCCGAGCCCTTTGCGGCATCTTCCGAAAGGACTCCCTCCTCCCGCGCCGTGCTCCCGCCGAAGCACACATAATAACCGCTTTTCGGCCGGGATTCAATATAGCCCTCATCCAAAAGCAGCCCATAACTGTGCTCCGCCGTAATCACACTGATCCCGCATTCCTCCGAAATCAGGCGCTTTGAAGGAAGCTTCGCGCCGTAAGGCAGGACTCCTTCCACGATGTCCGATCTGATCTGATGATACAGCTGCAGATAGGCGCTTTCCTTTTTCTCACGATCGATCCGGTATTTCATCAAAAGCCTCAGGGATCAGTCTTTCAGGATTTCATAGACTTCCTGAAGCGCATCCATTCCGGGATCGGTCGGTTCCCAGGCAACCATTACCGGTCCGCCCTCATAGCGCGGAATCACGTGAATATGCAGGTGCGGCACGGTCTGTCCGGCGGCTTCACCGTTATTCTGCACGATGTTGAAACCGGCGGCAGACAGACGCTCTTTCTGGCGCATGCCGACAGAAGCCGCGACTTTCATCAGTTTTCCGAGAAGCGCTTCCGGGGCGTTGTCCGTCACATCCGCGAAATGTTTTTTCGGAATGATCAGGGTGTGGCCCTTTGCGGCCGGCCCGATGTCAAGTGTGGCAATACAGTCCTGATCCTCATAAATCCGCATCGAGGGAATCTCTCCCGCGATGATTCTGCAAAAAATACAATTTTCCATGGTAAGCTCCATACAATGTTATTTCAAAAACGAGTCCGGTCTGCCTGCGGCAGGGCACAGGCAGGAACCGCGCTTTTGTCTTCAGCACCATTATAAAGAACGCGCATGAAATTGGCAAGCGTTTCTTTCCTGCTCATATGAGAATGAACAGAATCACGCCGATCACAACAATCAGGGCAATGAGGAGGTCATAGCGGTGTTTTTTCACGAACTTCCAGAGCTTTTCGGAAAACGGGCTTTCCTGTGACAGGCCGTCTGAAAAAGGAGGAAGA
>CADCPV010000434.1 GCA_902803345.1 uncultured Eubacteriales bacterium
TCCGCGTTCCTGTTAATGAACAGCGCCGATGACCTTGAAAGTACCGACAGGTCATTGTGTATCAAGACATACGGTACGTTCCTCGAAAACCATGACCGCTGTATCAGCGATCTCCAAAACAGTAACTGTAAACTGTTAAGTTCGTTCGGCATCAGCCGTGCTGCTTAACCAAAAACACCGGGTTCGACTGGATCCGTCCGCGATAAGCGCCACTGAGGTGTTTGCGGTAAAACTCCCGCAAAGGGACAAAGGCTATAACAAACGGATGAGTACACACAAGTATATGATCTGTTTCATTGAAACTATTGTATACGGTGTACAGGTCCTAAGTGATGCCGTGTTTGTCTTGGGAACCTGCTGGAGCTTGCTCCTGCAGAGCAGTCAGTTTGGTGCAACAAGTTTACTATGAGGAGGTAAAGAAATGAAGTTAGCAACTGCATTATCAGAAAGAGCGGATTTACAACGCAGGATCACAGAGCTTGGCGGAAGGCTTAATAACAATGCCAAGGTTCAGGATGGAGAAAAACCTTCAGAGGATCCGAATGAATTGCTTAATGAGCTTAATAAGGATTTTGAAAGACTTGAGGAACTGATTGCCCGCATTAACTATACGAACAATGAAACAAAGAGTGGCGACAGGACACTTACTGATCTGATTGCAAAGAGAGATTGCCTCAGGCAGAAGATTGGCATTTTGAGAAGCTTCCTGAACACTGCGAGCGAGAAAGTATCCCGTTATTCAAAGACGGAGATCAGAATTCTCAGTACAGTACCGGTTTCTGATCTTCAGAAGGAAGTGGACAGACTATCCAATGAGCTTAGAGAAACAGATGAAACGATTCAGGGCTTGAACTGGACAACAGAACTTCTCTGATTATGATGGTAGTCCGGCAGGGTGGGCATGATCTCCCGCGATTGAGAATGAATCGCATGGTAGTGTGTCGGGCACACACTGGAGGGTCCGATTCCCTCACTGTAAAACGTATGCCCAGCAATGATACACGTGTACCGGTTATAATGTATTGTTACTACCTATTGCCAACTGTCAGACGAGGGCGGGAACGGGGCATTTTATTTATTCAGCATATTCAGGACAACAGCACAGAGCTGCCTGGTTGAGGTAAGACCAACTTATCCGGGAGAAAAGATCGATATTCATGGAAGCGGAATTGTGACAAATGACAGATAATAAGACAATAAAAAGGAAAAAACATATATTTCGCAAAATCATCCTGTCTGTTCTTGAATTGACAGCAGCTTTTCTGCTGTTTTCCTTCATAAGACACAGAGTCCTTTTGGCAGGGGAGGAAGACCTTCTCACTCCGCCCGGCCGGATGATCGATGTGGACGGGCATAAAATGCATGTTTATTCGGTCGGAAAAGGAGACAAAACGCTTGTGCTGATGGCTGCAAGCGGTACAGTTTGTCCAAGTCTTGATTTTAAGAATCTTTACTCAGGCTTGGGCGATGATTGCAGGATCGTTGTAGTTGAAAAATTCGGATACGGATACAGTGATACTGTTAACCGGCCATTATGCGGAAGGTCTAAATTTTGTATCGTTTGCGGAACTTGACTGCGGCCATTAATTTTCCATTTCGAGTCTGAACGGATTACGGAAGAAATCAATGCATTTCTTTATGATTTGGATTAGCGAGGAGATAACAGAAATCGCAGATTTGAGGAACAAATGCCGGTTCATCTGAAAATCAGGGAAGGGTGAATATGATCTATCTTCAGACAGACAGACTGATATTGAGGGATTATACTGCGGACGATTTTGGCGCTTATTATCGTTTGAAGACGGATGAGCGGACGATGTATTACATGCAGGATATCAAGTGTAATTCGATCGAGCAGGCGAAAGAAGAGTTTTCGGATGTGTTGTCGGATATGGCGAAGGAAGACCGTAAATACTGCTTCCTTCACATGGAGCTGAAAGAGACTCATGAACAGGTGGGAAGCATCGGATACACTGTTGTGGACCGAACGCCTGTCGGAAAGATCGTTCATATGGGTTACTTTATTTACCCCCGGTTTTGGGGGAATGGATACACTTCCGAAGCGTTGAAAAGCGTGCTTGAATATGCATTCACGAAGGATAATGTGTATCGGGTAACGACCGGCTGCCTTGCCGAAAACAAAGCCTCGGAGCGTGTCATGCAGAAGAACGGAATGATCAAAGAAGCCGAACACAAAGAGTATGAGTGGCACGATGGGAAAATGAAAGACCGCCTGGAATACCGGTTGCTGAAGTATGAATGGGAGAAGAACAGAGCATGAACTTACAGGAAGGATATTATAGAAGAGGATCTGTTTCCGAAACTGTTTACGCATTTCGAAGAAAGACCATATAGGTCTGCTGTATGGTCATGTTTCAGATATCGCATGCCGGGCAGACTATCTCCCTGTGTCAAAGAAATACAGAAGAATGGGAACAGAGAAGGAGATGATCATTCCAATCTCTCCTGGAAAAAGGCTCTCCGCGTCCCGCCAGGAAATAAGAATAACGATAGGGCTGTAAACAGGGAAATAACCACCCTTATTTTTCTGTCTTTGTTCTTTCAAAATGATGATAAAAGGTATATACTTTACCATAGGAGAATAGTAAGTTGACTGAGAAGCGGAAGGAGGCCTCACATGTATAACAGGGAAACAGATGAAGATGCCGTTGTGATTTCCGTGGAAGATGATTTCAGGATAAACGTTCTCGGGAACGCATTGGCGATATCCGGCTCGGAAGCATCGGCAAGGACGGATTCTCTTCCGGGGACGGTAAACCGGTATAAAGTCCGGTTTCAGCTTTCCGACGGAGAGGTGCTGGAAACCATCATCACAGGGAAAAACATCGACCGGTATATTGTCGGAGATCACGGAAAACTGGTATATCGCGGGAATGTAGTACTGAGCTGGAAATAA
>CADCPV010000435.1 GCA_902803345.1 uncultured Eubacteriales bacterium
CGGCAGAATTCTCGGGAGGGATGAATAAATGGAAGAGCACGTTCATCATCACGACCATGACCACCACCATGATCATGGGGAGGACTGCTGCTGTGAAGTATGCAAATGAAACGATCGGAGCGCTGATCGCCCCGGATGAGGTGGAAAATGCTTGAAAAGATGGGCGAATTCTTCGATGCGAGGCTTCAGGGCTACGAAGACCATCAGATGACAACGATCGAATCCGCGGAGGAGTTTTATCCGTATACAGCAGGCTGTCTTCCGCAGGATCCGGATACGTGTATTCTGGATCTGGGATGCGGAACCGGTTTGGAACTGGACCATTATCTGAAGGCGGTTCCAACAGCGAAGGTCACCGGGATCGATCTCGCGCCGGGCATGCTGGATGCGCTTCGCCGGAAGTTCCCGGATCAGGAGCTGACCCTGATTCAGGGCTCATATTTTGATGTGCCTTTTTCAGAGAATGCCTATGACGCAGCGGTCTCTGTCGAGTCGCTGCATCATTTTACGAAGGAAGAGAAAACGAAGCTGTATGCGAAGCTTCGGAAGGCACTGAAGCCCGGCGGATATTTTATCCTGACAGATTATTTTGCGCTGTCCGAGGAGGAAGAGCGTTCCCGCCGTGCGGAGCTTCTTCGTATCCGGGAGGAGCAGAATCTCCCTCCGGATGAGTTTTATCACTACGATACGCCGCTGACTGTTCAGCATGAGACGGAAGCCCTGCTTGCGGGCGGATTTGAATCGGTTGAAGTGCTGAATCACTGGGGTGCGACATATACGCTGAAGGCAACAGTATCGGAGCCGATGCTTTTTCAGAAGATCCGGCGCCTGTATAATCTGGAGGGCTATACATTCCGGGCGGTTCCCGGACATGAGGGCGGCCGAAACCGGGTCCTGATCTGCAGCAGGGAAGGGAAAGAGAAAAAGGCGCTTCGGCTTTCCGCGCTGGAAGACCGGAACGAGCAGGATTATCTCGCAGAGACGGAGTTTGTCCACTATCTTTCGGAAAACGGGGCACCGGTTGCCGACGTCATTCCTTCTGTGAACGGCAATCTTGTCGAAGTGATTCGGGAGGACGATATATGCACTTTTGCGGTTCTTTTTGCGTATGCAAAGGGCATGCTCCTCTGGGAAAACGGCTACCGGTACCGGGAAGGCGCGCCGATTGAGGAGTATTTTTACAATGCGGGGAAGGCGCTCGGGAGGATTCACAGGCTTTCCAAAAGCTATCAGCCGAAACACCGAAGGGCGTCGTTTCCCGATAAATACAATCAGGCATATATGGATCAGCTGATCCCGGATTCCTATAGCGAGTTAAGGGCTGCGATTGTGCGGCGGCTGAATGAATACCGGAGTCTTCCTGTGGACCGGGAAAGCTTTGGCCTTGTGCATTTTGACTTCAGCGATATCAATTTCCATATCGACATGGAGACGGGCGATATCACGGTTTTTGATTTCGACAATTGCATATACTGCTGGTATATGTTTGACCTCGCGCATCTGTGGACGCACGGAGTTGGCTGGTACCAATGGGAAAAGGACCCCGAGAAACGCATGGCTGGTATGGCACACTATTTTGATACGGTTCTTTCGGGCTACCGCAGTGAAACAGATGTGGCACCGGAACTTTTAGAGCAGCTTCCGCTCTTTATAGATATGGTGCTGATCGAAAATGTTGTCGATGAGTTTGAGTGCGCCGCCCGCGAAGGCGGGGAACCCGACCCGGAGGATATCGAAAACGCCGTGAGATGCCTGACAGAGGACATCCCGTACGCCGGAGTCGGAATGTAAAGTGCAGCAGGAAAAGATGTAGCAGTTTCATGCCTGTAGTAGAGTTTATCCCGGGCACTGCCGCAGAAAAGAAAATCCTTCGGGAAATCAGGGAGATTGTATGCGCCTCTTTATTGCCGTTGAACTGACAGAAGAATTAAAGAAAACCCTGGTCGCTTACATGCATGAGCTGAAGAAGGCCGGTGTGAAGGGGCAGTATGCCGCCATGAACAATCTGCATATGACACTGGCTTTTATCGGCGAGACGGATGAACTGCCGAAAATCAAAGAAGCTGTCAGCGCTGTTTCATTCAAGCCGTTCAAGATTTCCCTGTCGGATGGGGGCAATTTCGGAGATCTGATCTGGGTCGGTGCGAAAGGCAATCAGGGCTTGTCAGATCTCGCAAAGTCGGTGCGGGAAGCATTGGATGCAGCAGGGATTCACTATGATCCGAAAGGCTTTCTGCCGCACATTACGCTGATCCGGAGAGCGAGCGGGAACTATCGGACCGTCCCGGCTCCGAAAGGAATGATGATGATAAAGCATATTTCCGTGATGAAATCGGAAGTGAAGGACGGCAGGCGGGTGTATACAGCGGTAAAGTAGAAGGAGAACGAGGAAACGCTTGAAGAACAAAGGAACCAGAATCGGCCTCATTCTGACCGGGATTATTCTCACAATCATCGCGGGTGTGCTTCTGGCGCTTTGGCTTCGGGACGGTGATGGGCTGCATCTGTTTTCGTCTGTAACAGATGACGCAGAGGATCCAGAATCAGATGACGGAGAAACTGTTTTTTCTGAAATTAGCGTGACAATCCTTGATGTCGGACAGGGCTCGGCGGCGCTGATAGAGTCGGCCGGCGAATATGCGCTGATCGATACCGGGTCTACGGACCGTGCACAGGTGCCGATCGCAGTCCTGAAGCGGATCGGAGCGGAAAGGATCACACTTCTTGTAAACACCCATTGGGATAACGATCACTGCGGCGCGACGATCGGAATCCTGAAGAACTTTCAGGTGGAACATTTTGCCGGAGCCGGCTATGAAACGGAAACGAGGACTTACCAGAGAATCCGGGAGTATCTCGCGGAAGAGAAGATTGAACTGGAAATCTCGAAACCGGGCGATACCTATACAGTCGGAAGCTGCTGCATTACAATTGTCGGACCGGTGCGGACCGATTATGAGGGTGAAAACAATCGCTGCATCAGCCTGATCCTTTCGGACGGGAAGAGCCGCGTATTCTTCGGCGGTGATACGGAAGTAGAAGGTGAAAGCGACCTTTTGGCGAGCGGCGTTGACCTGGACTGCGATGTCTATATCTGCAATCACCATGGTTCCGCGGATGCGAGCAGCAGGCCTTTTTTGGAGGCGCTTTCGCCGGAATACACAGTGATCAGCTGCGGCAGGGACAATGAATACGGTCATCCGGCAAAGCGGACACTGGACACGATCCGGGACTGCGGATCCCTTCTGTATAGGACCGATCTTCAGGGCGATATCGTGTTTCGGATGACGGAAAAAGGCCTTGTATTTGAACAGGACCCGACGGAAGACTGGACGCCGGGTGTATATATGCAATGATATGGGAGGAAGACGGATGTTTGAAGAAGCGGGATAGGTGTCCCATTACAACAGAGGCCCGTTCCGATAGGTCTGGCGCATTGGCTCTTCCGGCCGCAGGGGACAGTCCGGGTCATATTCGGGAAGTGATTCTGCCCAGTCGAAGAGGACGGACAGAAGCTCCGCCCGGCGGCGATAGAACAGAAAAGGCTGTGATTTCAGGTCCGACAGGTCCCGGATTTCCTGGAAAGTGCTGTCCCAGTAATAGTTGTGGGAGAGGACATGACCGTCGAGCCGCCATTCTTCCGGTACGGAAGGAAGCCGGATCTCCGGCGCAAAGAAGATATAGGATTTCAGGGAAAGATTCTGGCGGAGTGTCAGGACTCTCGCCCCGGACTCATCCGTATGGATATTGAGAATCCCCGGATAGAGCTCCCGGAGTTCTGCTTCGGAAAGCCCTGGATTATCAACCTCAAAGGTGTCGCTGATCTCATCATACAGATGGCCGCTGCAGGAAAAAAGCGTCCGGTAGCCCTTCCGGTTCAAAAGAAGGATAATCCCGGCCATTTCTTCGTCGCATTCGAAATACCCTTCCCGTAACTTTGGGGAGGGTGCTTCTTTTTCCAGAATATCCAGTGTTTTCAGGTTGATATAAGCCATCTTGAGCTGCACTCCTTTTGGGTCGTCGGTTCTTCGGACGGATCAGTCTGCGCGGACTTCCGCGATACCGCTATCATACTCCGGATCGGCGGATTATTCAATCGCTTTTCACAGTCCAGGCCCTGAAACTGCTTGACAAGCATACGCTCTTGTGTCATAGTGCTGTCAAAGGCGGACAGATCCGCATACAAAAACATAAACTGGAGGCAGCTATGATTACAGGAGTTCATCACATCGCGTTAAAATGCCAGAGCGATCAGCAATATGAAAAAGCAAAGGATTTTTATCTGAATGTGCTTGGCCTTTCGCTGAAAAGAGAATGGGCGGGCGGCATAATGATTGATACCGGGGCAGGACTGATGGAGATCTTTAAAACAGGCGGAGACGACCGGGGACAGGGCGTTATCCGGCATTTTGCGCTTGCATCAGACAATGTCGATGAAATCGTAGAGAAGGTAAAAGCGGCCGGATACAATGTGTTTATCGGCCCGGCGGATATTGTGATCGAATCCGATCCGCCTTTCCCGGCACGGATGGCGTTCTGCTTCGGACCGATCGGGGAAGAAATCGAATTCTTCCAGGAGCGGTAAATAACTGCGAAAAAGAGAAAGATTGAGTTATGGAGTATCTGATCACCTTCCTTGAGGGGGTCATCTCATTCATATCACCGTGTATGCTGCCGATGCTGCCGGTTTACCTGAGCTATTTTGCCGGCGACGGCGGATCGGAAGAGCAGGAGAAGCCCGGGAAAGCGAGAGGCTTTTTTGCCGCGCTGATGTTTGTGCTGGGCTTTACGCTGGTGTTCTGCCTGATGGGGCTTTTTGCGGGTACAATCGGGCGTTTTCTGGTGCGGTACCGGATTGCCCTGAATATTGTGACCGGGCTGATTGTGATCTTTTTCGGCCTGGTGTTCATGGATGTGATTCCGCTGCCGTTCCTTCGGGGAATCCGGGTGCGGTGGATAGTAACCGGACTGCTTTTAGCTTTTGTGTTCGGGCTGATTTTCTCCATGAGCCTGACACCCTGCGTCGGCGCATTCTTAGGCTCCGCGCTGATGCTCGCTTCGGAGCGGGCCAGCATGGGAAAGGGCGTTTTGCTGCTTCTTTCGTATTCTCTCGGGCTTGGGCTTCCGTTTCTTCTGTCGGCGGTGCTCCTCGAAAAGCTCCGGGACACGTTCGGGTTCATCAAGCGGCATTACCGGGTGATCAATCTTGTGTGCGGCGGATTC
>CADCPV010000436.1 GCA_902803345.1 uncultured Eubacteriales bacterium
AGTTTCTTCCTGCTGTTCTTCTTCGGTCTGGTCAGTGTCTTCTTCCTGGGGCAATACGGTCTGATCGTTCTGATCTTCTTCAGGAATGGACTGCGGTTCAAATGCCTGGGTCACTCCGGCAATTTCCACCTGCGCAACAACCTGAGCCTGCTCCTCTTCAAAATCGACAACACGGTCGCCGGAATCATCCATTTCGATCTGAGGATTCTGAACTTCCTCTTCCTGAGGCAGATCAATTTCGTTCGTTCCTTCATCGTCCCGGACTTCTTCCGGTTCAGGATTCTGGCTTACTTCTTCCTGGACAGGAGCTTCAGGCTCAGACGGCGTTTCGTCCTGGGATTCGGACGCAGCAGAAACATCCTGCTCCGGTTCTTCGGCTGCAGGTGCTTCTGCCGGCTCAGTTTCCTCTGAGCCCGCATCCGGCGGGGTATCCTGACCCGCTTCTTCTGCCGTTTCCATTACCTGTTCGGGCAGATTCGCGGGAGCATCGATCCCGTCGACCGATTCTTCAGAAATTACAAGGAAAGGTATGCTGGTCAGCAGCATGCTGATCGCACAAAGCAGTGAGAGCGCCTTTCTGAATTTCAGATTCATCTTCATTCCTCCATTGATCCTGGGAAGTTTATGCATAAAGCCTGGTCCCTGTGACTGATTAAACATATTCTGAGGTATCTTTTATCCCTCATACCATATTTTATATATTAACGGTTACATTTTGGATACATATATAAAGAAATAAAAGAAATTTGCAGGAAAATTTTGGATGATTTTGTTCATTATGATTGGATTTTTGTATTTCTGGGAAATTTTTTATTTTTGGTGGGACATTTTTATCCTTTTGCTATAAAATACATAGGAAAAACAATCGCGCAAATCTGACGTTTCTTTCCCTGAATATTGGCATAGAAATGCGTTTTTTGAGAATTATTTACAAAATTGAAGAATTCTTTCTACTTATAAGGCGGTCCGTACAATTATACGGACCGCCGCCTGGATTACTTATTCTTTTTTGTTAGGAAGCATCCGGAAGGATGTAGCTGTTTTTTTGTTCAGTGGCTTACTTTGACGTTGAATAAAACTCTGTTTTTGTCGGATTCTGCTGGATCAGGATGGAGCTCTGGCGGAAGGTTTCGATCAGCTCATCCGCCGCCTGATGGATCGCTTCTTCCGTGGTATCGCTGAGATAGATCACCAGGGTGTATTCCTGGTACAGCTCTCCGTTATCCAGCCAGCCTCCCTGGGCTTCCTGGATGGTGTAGCCGCCGAAATGCTTCACCAGAATTTCCTTGGCCTGCTCAAGGGCTTCCGCCTGGGTGAACACCGGTTTATTGGTGTCCTTATCGTTCGTGCCCAGATACATAACATACTGGACATCCGCAGTACCGTTGTCTTCTGTTTCCCGCGCAGGTTCTTCCGCAGGCTGTTCTTCCTGCAGTTCGTCCCCGGTCGCCAGTGTGCTTACCGGAACGGCGAACTCATTCAGCCAGTTGAAGGTGCCGGTCTTCCTGACCTCATCTCCGTAGATGGTCCGGAAATCATCCTTCATGGAGATGACATGATAGCCGCTTTCTTCCCACTTGACACGAAGATCCTGGACCTTGGCGGTATTCCCGTAATCCCGTTCCTCATCATCCGCGATGAGCATGAAAGCAGCGCTCTTGTAGCGGTTATTGAAGATCGTATAATTGTGCATGCTGACATCGCCGCCGGAGTTGCCGAAGGAAAGCACCGGCTGACGGCCGATTTCCTTGACGATGGCCTTGACCTTGTTCATCTTCAGGCTCTTGATCAGAAGCCGGTCCGTCCGGACAATGCTGTCCTCCTTGGTATAGACGTACTTCAGTCCGTCTTCCCCGTTTTCATTGGTGGCTTCCATGTCCACGTCCATGCCGATAATCTGTTCAAAGGGAATATCCATGACGCCCTCAATGAAGATCCGGCACAGGGTCCGGTCGCTGCCGCTGCAGACGAAGACCTTGAAGTCGTTTTCCTGCAGGTATTCGACCACTTCAATCATCGGAAGATAGAAGGTATTGGCGTACGTCATGTTTTCAAAGCCGTCGACTTCCCGTACCAGCTGGTTGTTCACGAAATCCGTGAACTGGGTCAGCGTCATGCCGGCATAGGCTTTGGCGGCATGCTCCGCATGCAGCAGGTCCATACCGTCCGGGAAGGATTTGTCCAGCGCGTGGTCCCGCAGGATCGCGCCGAACTCCAGCATTTCAGCGTCCGGCTGATAATCCGGATCACAGAAAATACGCCGGGCCAGCATATAGTATTCCAGATAGGTCGGATACAGTTCGCCGCAGAGCGTACCGTCCATGTCGAAGGTAGCGATCCGATCCACCGGAGGAATATAATCCGGAG
>CADCPV010000437.1 GCA_902803345.1 uncultured Eubacteriales bacterium
GATGCTTTCTGGTTCACGGACCTGTACCGGCCGCTTGGCTTTAACGGAACCCAGATTGAACCGCTCTCCCGGCGCAGGGATTACAGGCAGTTTTCGGAGGAACTGTTCAGCGGTCTGAAACCGGTTCGTGAAAACTACTACAAATATGTCCGCGGGGATGGTTTCCTGCAGGTTCAGGAAGGCGCGAACCTGGACCGCCGGAATCTTGCGATGTACCGGATGGCAGGGCTTCTGCACAAGCCGGAGCTCGTGGCGGCGACGCGGCCCATGACCGTGATTCAGAACGGTCAGCCCCAGACCGGCACCTTTATGGCGGAAGCACAGGGTATCGATATCAACCGTGTGCAGGAGGGAGATCCGGTTCTCGGCTACAAGCCTGAAAACCTGGAGAACCCGGCTGTCCTTTCCGATATCGCAGCCATGCAGGCGCTGGATTTCATCTGCGGCAATGTGGACCGTCATCCGGGAAATTTCCTGATGCGTTTCGACCCCAAAGAGGGAGAAAACGCGAAGCTCGTCGGCATCACGCTGATCGACAATGACATGTCCTTCAGCCATGCAGGCGCAGAAGGACGGAAATACGGCAGCAAATTCATCCGCCCGGAAGAGATGGGCGTAATCGGAGAAGAGTTTTACAACGCGATGCGGCTGATGACCCGGGAGCAGATGGAAGTCATGCTTTCGGACTGCGGACTCACGCAGGATGAAATCAACCGGGCCTGGGACAGGAAGGAAGCGCTGATTCAGAAAATCGAAGCGGATAAGGCGTATTTTGCAGATAAGGAGCCGGGATTTACGGAGGATGGCAGGATTCGCCTTGTCAAAGAGGAAGAATGGCCTCAGTACTCGCTGCAGCAGCTCGGAAAAACCCATAAAGGAAGTCAGTTTGAGATTGTTGCAAATGTACCGACAGTAGCGAAACTGAACATTGAGAGACGGCGCATGACAGAAGAAACAAGGCGGATTTCGGACGAGAACCGCAGGCTCCTCGGATACCCTGTTCAGGAGCAGGCGCAGCGGAATCCGGAACCCGCGGAGGGACGGATCGTCGGAAACGGCCTGCAGCAGAACCGCGATCCTTTGGGCATCCAGGAAGACCCGGATGCAGTAAAGCTTCTGATTCCCTCCATGGCTTCGGTGCCTTCCGTTGGAGACTGTCTCAGCAAGCGCTATGTGCTGGAGTTTGAAGAGAACGGTGAACCGAAAAAAGTCTTTTTCACACCGCCGCAGGAAAGCTCCGGCCGGGCAGGCGTGCAGCGGATTTTCGCGGATTTCGTCGGACAGTATCCGCAGTATGAACAGGAAATCCGCAAAATTCAGGATTATTACAGCGAAACAGAACTGACAGACTGGTATCTGAAGGGCAGTTTCGAAAAAATGCCGGCTTCCGAGATGGGTTTCTCCAAAGAGGAGATCGAAAAACTGAACGAGGATGAGGATTTCACGAAAGCTGTTTCGGAACTGTCGACCGCTGTCTCTTCGGAAGTAAACCGTTACGTGATGCTCACAGGATACGGTCTTCAGATCGGCGAGGGAAAGCGGATTGAACTTCGAAACGTCGCGATGAGCGATGTCGGGGAGATCCTGGACCAGCCGGAACTTCTGGCGAAATCGCGCACAGCCCAGGTTATGGCAGATGGAAAGCTGATGGACGGCGTCACCATGGATCTTGCGAAAGGTGAAGATCCCGACCAGTTCACTCCGATAAAAAACCATCCTGCAACATGGATTACCAAAGAGCAGGCAAAGGACTGCTATAATCAGCCCTCCGCACTGAAACAGATCGCCGATATGCAGATCCTGGACTATGTCTGCCTGAATGTGGACCGTCACAGCAAAAACCTGTTCTATCAGTATGAGGGACTCGGGACGGATACGCCGAAGCTTGTGGGTGTTCAGGGAATTGACAATGACGCCTCCTTCGGCACAACTGTACCGAATCCGAATCAGGCTACCAATCATCTTCCCGCGCTCAACAACATGAAAGTCATCAGTGCAGAGATGTGGGCGAAGATCCAGGATGAGAAGACACCGGAACTGATCGAACAGAAGATGCGTTCGCGCGGCCTTTCCGACGAGGAAGTCAGCGCGGCAAAGCAGCGGATCCAGCAGATCAAAGACGCCGTCAAAAACAAAAAGCTCAGAGTGGTCGAAAAAGAGGAATGGGCGACCGGCGAAAATACCTTCGAAAAACTCTCCGGCGATGATAAACCCAATCTGTTCCGAAGGATCCGAATGGATATTGCGGAAAAGAACGCATCCTATGCGGCAGACCGGGAAAAACTCCCGGCGGATCAGAGAAAACCCTATTCGCCGAAAGAACTGAAAACAGCAAAATGCGTGAAAACGGAAAGCTTCGGAGAAAAGGCGCTGAAGGCGAAGGAATTCACCGAACTGAAGAATCAGGCCGAATCGGATTTCCTCACGGAAATGAAGAACCAGGTGAAAGAAACACCCGCATCGGAAATTCAGGATGAGCAGGAATTCGTCCGGACAATGGCACAGAACGTCAGCAGCCTGAATAAAAAACTGGACAAGGCCAATCCGTTCTTCCACTTTACTTCGCGGACCTATAAGAAGCTGGTCTCTGCCGGAAAGGAACTGGAAAAGCTGACGGCAAAGCTTCAGAAAAAGCTGCGGAATCCCGGAGATGTCCTGTCGGCGAAGGACAGCACAAAGCTGATCAATGCCGCAAACAAGCTGAAAGACTGCGCAGCGGCTTATCAGGCGAAGAAGGATGCAGAGAGGGAGCGGGGCCACGTACTTGACGATACTGAGAACGCCCGCGTCACGGCATCAAATGCAACGACAACTGCCGTAGACAGCCTGATGGACAGCTACCAGGATACGATTTCGAAGCAGATTGCAAAGGATCATCCGATGCACGTGGTCCAGTACCGGTTAAAGCAGGCGCAGGGCGGACTTTCCGGCCTTACAGGGCAGAAGCTTCACAAAAAGGCTGCGGAGGTCCTCTACTACAAGTCGCTGACAAAAATCGATCTCGGAACGAAGAAAAGCCAGGAACTGAAAAACGCTGTGATCCCGAAGGAAATCCGGAAGCAGCGCGACCGGCTGATGGAGCTTCCCGCATTCAAAAAACTGGCGAAGATGCCGGATGCGGAGCTGCGCTCCCTGGCGGCCGGAAAGGGGGCGGACAAACTGCTGGATCATTTCGTCACGGAAGTCGCAAAGGATATGAAAGCGGGAAAGAAAGCCGTCAATCCGAATGTCGGGAATGCACAGCCCGAAGCACATAAGGGTGACGAAGATCTTGTCCTGTAAACTGCCTTGGAAGCAGGAAATAAAAGGGAATCTTCTGCTTGTCTTTCCATCCGGCAGATGATACAATGAAAAAAAGACGGGGAAATATCCAGAAAAAAGGAGGATCTTACGATGATCAGAGTGGCCATGATCGGCTGCGGGGATATTTCAGGGATTTATCTCAAGAACCTGATCCTGACCTTCCGGGAAGTGGAGCTTATCGGCGTCTGCGACCTGGTGCCGGAAAAGGCGAAGAAGGCCCAGGATTATGCGGCCGGCGAAATCGAAAAGGGTGCGGATGTGCCGCTGCCGAAAATCTATGAAAAGGCAGAGGATGCGGCAGCGGATCCGGATGTGGATGTGCTCCTGAACCTGACCCGCCCCTATCAGCATTACGGCGTCACCAAAATGGGGCTTCTTGCCGGAAAGCACGTCTATTCGGAGAAGCCGCTGGCCGTAGACATGGAGGAAGCGGATGAGCTGGTGGCACTTGCGGAGGAGAAAGGCCTGTATCTCGGCGGTGCGCCGGACACCTTCCTCGGCGCAGGTATCCAGACCTGCCGGAAGCTGATTGACCAGGGCTTCATCGGCAATGTGATCGGGGCCAATGCGTCCATGATCTGTCACGGACACGAGACATGGCATCCAGATCCAGACTTCTATTACAAACGGGGCGGTGGTCCGATGCTGGACATGGGACCGTACTATGTGACGGCACTTGTGAACCTTTTAGGCGAGGCAAAAGCACTGACCGGTATGACCAAAAAGAGCTTTGCGACCCGCACGATTACTTCAAAGCCGCATTACGGCGAGGTCATTCCGGTGGAGGTGGACACTTATCTTGCCGGGAATATCCTGTTCTCAAACGGCGCGGTAGCATCCCTTTTCACAACCTTCGATGTGTATTACAAGAAGCAGGCGCACTTTGAAATCTACGGAACGGAAGGAACTCTTGTCGTGCCGGATCCGAATACCTTCGGCGGTCCGATATACCTCTTCCGGCCGGAAAACGACAGCTTCGGCCCCACTTCGGATCCGGGTCTGCGTCCTTCTGAAATGAATCCCTATCCGGGATTTAAGGAAGTGCCGCTGATGTTCGACTATAAAGAAAACTCCAGAGGGTTGGGGCTTGCGGACATGTGTAAAGCCATTGAAACAAAGCGGTTCTGGAGAGCGAATTACAGACAGCAGCACCATGTACTGGAGATTATGACCGGATTCTCGAAGGCTTCCGAAAGCGGCAGCTTCTATGAACTGAAGACGCGGTTCGAGCGTGTAGAACCCATGAAAAACAATCCGATGCACGGCATCCTGGATTGAACTGCAGGTCTGATGAGACAGAAAGGAGAACAACGATGAAAGCCTGTTATACCGGTTGGACGTGGATCAGGACAAGGGAAAGGGATGCAGCGGTTGCACAGCTGGAGGATTCTTTCCGTGAGCTGAAATATCTGGGCTATGATTATGTGGAGAACTTTGCATTTATCGCGGATTTCTTCGAGTCGCCCGATGAGCTTACCGCCATCCTGAAGAAGTATGACCTGAACCTCTGCAATCTGTACGGCCACTTTACCTTTGAAGAAGAGGCAATGATCGAAAATGCAAAGAAGCAGATTGATTTCCTGGCTGCTGTCGGAGCGAAATGGTTCAACTGCCAGAACGGCGGCTTTGGCGATAACGGTCCTACGGAACGTCCGACGAACCCCGAAATGGTTGACTGCATGTGCCGGATTGCGAACGCGGTCGGAAAATATGCGAAGGAAAAGGGCGTGACCCTGACATTCCATCCGCACTACGGGACCTGTGTCTTCTCCGAGTCGGATATTGATTATTTTGCCGCGCATACCGATCCCGAATATGTTTCCTTCTGTGTAGATACGGCACATACGACGCTTGCCGGAATGGATCCTGCGGCGCTGATCAGAAAGCTTGGGAAGCGCGTTCAGTTCATGCACTTAAAGGATGTGGACAAATATGATCTTGCGCGGGCGGAAGGAAGAGCCAAAATGGCCACTTTCCGGGCACTCGGGCACGGCACCGTGGATTTCAAGGCTGTGAAGGCGGCATTAGAGGAAGTCGGTTATGACGGAATCCTCTGTGTGGAACTGGACCGGCCGGAGCTGAACAATTTCCATTCGGCGGAGGTTTCCAGAATTTACCTCAAAGACGTTCTCGGCATCTGAGTGAGCATGACAGAAGAGGCAGTGCTTTTTTGAGCACAGAAATTTACACAGATTCAGTCAATCAGGGCTCCGGGTCAGTTTGATCCGGGGTCCGGTTTATGTTACTTGCTATTGTATCCGGCAGATACTTTTGGTATAATCAGAATCAGAACCCGACCTGACAAACAGCAGAACAGATGAAGACAAAAAGATTGTCACGCGGAGGATATCATGGCTGAAATAAAGCTCACAAATGTAGGAAAATCTTTCCGGAATGA
>CADCPV010000438.1 GCA_902803345.1 uncultured Eubacteriales bacterium
ATTGTATCACACCCATATCATCCCGGCAACTCAAAAATCACCTGTAAAGAGGAATCGAAGCACGGCTTTTTCCGTCAGTTCAGGGATCATAAGTCTTGACGAGTGAAAAAAGAACTTGTTATAATGGGGGTGGGAAGCAAAGAACTGACAGGAAGAGTTCGCTGAAATTGGCAGAAGAATCAGACAGGGGGCATATATCAGATGGCAAAGCAGGAAACCGTATATATCATCGGCCACAAAAACCCGGACACGGATTCGATCTGTTCCGCAATCGCTTATGCGGACATCCGGAACAGAACCTCAGACGGACCGGTGTACATTCCGCGCCGGGCAGGACAGATCAATGAAGAAACCGAATATGTGCTCCGCCGCTTCGGCGCATCCCAGCCCGGTTACATGCCCAATGTCGGAACACAGGTGAAGGACATGGACATTCTGAGAACGCCCCGTCTTCGAGCGGATATGTCCCTGAAACGCGCCTGGGATCTGATGAAAGAACATGGGATCGGTACGCTCCCGGTACTGGATGAGGAAGATCAGCTTCAGGGCCTGATTACGGTAAACGATATCTCACGAGTCTTTATGGACACCGAAGACAGCTTTCTTCTGTCCGATGCGCATACCCCTTACGACCTGATTGCCGAGACAATCCGCGGTGAAATCCGGGTCGGAGACGGCAGCCGGACTTTCACACAGGGACGGGTGCTCGTCGGGACGGCAAATCCGGAGCTTCTGAGCGTGATTTTAGAGGAAGGCGATATGGTGATTTTAGGGGACCGGGAAGAAGACCAGCTCGAAGCCGTGAACCGGGATGTCAGCTGCATTGTGGTCGGGCTGAACATGGAAATCGCGGACCAGGTGGCTGTTCTCGCAAAAGAGAAAGGCGTTGTCATCATTTCCTCAGTGCTCGATACTTTCACGATTGCCCGCCTGATCAATCAGAGCATTCCGGCCGGTTATGTTATGAGCCGGGACAACCTCGTATCCTTCACGACAGAGGACTTCACAGAGGATATCCAGGACATTATGAAAAACAGCCTCTACCATGCATTCCCCGTAACGGATACGGAAGGGAGATGCATCGGCACCATTTCAAGGGCAAACCTGATCGACCCAAAGCGGAAAAAGGTCATCCTGGTGGATCATAACGAGCGGGAGCAGGCGGCAGACAATACCGACAATACGGATATTCTGGAAATCATCGATCACCACAAACTCGGTTCTCTGGAAACAATGACGCCGATTACTTTCCGAAACCAGCCTGTGGGCTGCACCTGCACGATTCTGTACCAGATTTACAAAGAGGACCAGCTGGAAATCCGCCCGGAAATCGCGGGACTGATGCTGTCCGCCATCATCTCGGATACGCTGATGTTCCGCTCCCCGACCTGCACGGTATTCGACCGGGAAGCAGCAGAGGCGCTTTCCCGGATTGCCGGAGTCGAAATTCCGGAACTTGCGAAAGAGATGTTCCGTGCCGGCAGTAATCTCGGCAGTAAAACACCCGAGCAGATCTTCTACCAGGATTATAAAAAGTTTACCGCCGACGGAGGCCTTGTATTCGGCGTCGGGCAGATCAGCTCCATGGACCAGGATGATCTGAAACTGATCCGTGGAAAATTGACGCCTGTCCTGAGAACAGAAAGCGAGAAGCAGCAGGTTCCGAAGATCTATTTCATGCTCACAGATATTCTCGAAGAGACAACACAGCTGATCTATTATGGCAGTGACTGCGAACAGCTGGTCTCAGTTGCATACGGAAAAAAGCCGGAAGACGGCGCATTTATCCTTCCCGGGGTGGTTTCCAGGAAAAAGCAGCTGATTCCGGCAATGATGAAAGCTGCAAAACTGCTGCATTCCGGTATGGCGGCTCCGGTGCTTTGATGACCCAGACGAAAAAGTCTCGAAAAACAGTTCGTCAGATCAGGAACCGGTCCTTCACAGCCTGGTTATGAAAGCGCTGACGGTAGCGGGACTGCCGGATCTTTTCATACAACGGAAGCAGTTCCTGCGGATCCTTCAGGTAGCGGTATTTTTCTTCTCGTGTCCATTCTCTCATAAGTCATTCTCCTTCTTGTTGGCGGCGCTGTCCCCGCATACTTTCGTTATTGCCCTCTGAACCAGTCAGAGATCTCAGCGCACAGGACCGAAAGCTCAGGAC
>CADCPV010000439.1 GCA_902803345.1 uncultured Eubacteriales bacterium
AAAGTGCTTGCCAATCAGGGCAGACTATATTATAATCAGGTTGTCTCTGCAGGTATTCAGAAACCGGGGAGAAGGAATGTTCTGAACCTCTCCGCATGCGGGGACAGAAAGGGAAAAACATGAAGAAAATCACAGCACTGTTACTGACGGTTATCCTTGCTTTAGGACTCCTTGCGGGCTGCACCGGTGAGGGCGGTTCCGGCAAAAAGACGGACGGCAAGGTTTCCGGCAAAGTTACGATTGTTACGGCAAATGATACGACCGGTGCGGTTACGCACATGCTTGAGGCTTTTAAGAAAGCTTATCCGGATGTTGAGGTTGAGCATCAGATGCTTCCCGGCGCGAGCGATGACGTGAAGAAGTCCCTGATGACTTCCTTTGCGGCCGGCGACACCGACCCCGATGTCATTGCCTGCGACATTATCTGGGTTTCGCAGTTTGCGGCGGCCGACTGGCTTCTGGATGTGACTTCCGAGCTGGAAGCAGTTCAGGATCAGTATCTCGGCGGCCCCTTAAAGACCTGTTATTACAACGGCAAAGCTTATGCATTCCCGGATTACACGGACGTCGGCCTGCTGTACTACAGAACCGACATCATTGATACGCCTCCGGCCACATGGGACGAACTTGTGAAAATGTGCAATGATCATAAGGGAGAGGGCGGCACCGAATACGGCTTCGTTTTCCAGATGTTCCAGGGCGAGCCCACGAGCTGCAACATGCTCGAGTTCATCAAGCAGAACGGCGGCCAGGACCTCAAGGACGGCAAGTTCTCGATGGCAAATTCGAATACTTACGAAGCACTGGATTTCGTGAAGAGCCTGATTGCGGACGGCATTACCCCAGAGGATGTTCTCGGCTGGCGTCCGGATGATTCGCTTTCGGTCTTCTCCGAAGGCAAGGCCATCTTCATGCGGAACTGGACCTATGCCTATGCGCGTACCCAGCTTGAAGAATCCAAGGTTGCGGGTAAAGTCGGCGTTACCGCACTGACGATCGGCCCGAACGGCAAGGAGTCTTCCGGTACGCTCGGCGGCTGGAACCTTGCGATCAACAAGAATACCGACAACAAGGAAGCAGCTATTGCGCTTGCGAAATTCATGACCAGCGCGGAAGCGCAGAAGATCGCGACGATCGAGCGCTCTACTTTCCCGACGCAGAAGGCTATGTATGAGGACAAGGACGTTCTCGAAGCCCTTCCGTATCTGTCTTCGATGAAGACTGCGGCAGACACGGCAGCACCGCGTCCGCAGGTTCGTGACTATCCGACGGTTTCCACGATCTTCCAGGAGTACTTCCATAAGGTGCTTGCAGGCGGCGAAGAGAACGAGGCCACGATGAAGGCCATGGATGATGCCCTGAATGAGGCACTTGAAAAGATGAAATAAGGCGCAGTAAGTCTGCTTACGGTCGCCTTCACAAAGGTTCGGGCGGCGGAGCAATCCGCCGCCCTGATTTAAAGCCAGAATGAAAAAACATATTTCCAGAGAAAAACGGGACAATATCACAGGATATCTTCTGATTGCGCCGGCGGTTCTTGCAATCGTCGCAATCGGTATTGTTCCGGTTATCATCACCATTTCGTACAGCTTTGAATATTACCTGCTGACGGACCCTTCGAACCGGCATTTTGTCGGGCTGCAGAACTACATCGAGATTCTCGGATCGAGTTCCTTCTGGATGGTTCTGAAAAATACCGCGGTTTTTGCAGTGATTTCGATGATTCTCGAGCTGCTTCTCGGTTTTGCAGGCGCGCTTCTGATGAACGGTGCCAGGAAGGGGACAAGAGGCGTCATCCGGACAGTCGTCCTGATTCCATGGGCGGTTCCGGGCATTATCATTGCCTACATGTTCCAGTTCCTGTTCAACAACCAGCTCGGACCGGTAAATGTGATCCTGTCGTTTTTCGGAGGCGCGGAGGATTTCTCCTGGCTGACTAAGCCCTGGTCGGCAATGCTCGTTGTGATTGTGGCGGACGCCTGGAAGCAGTTCCCGTATATCGCGCTGATGCTCCTTGCGGGGCTTCAGACGATTCCGCAGGAGCTTTACGAATCGGCTTCGATTGACGGTGCGGGCAAGGTGAAATCCTTCTTCCATATCACGCTGCCGAACCTGAAGGGAATCCTCCTGATCGTCCTTCTGTTCCGGACAATGGGCGCAATCCGGATTTTCGATATCATCTTCGGTATCACAGGCGGCGGTCCGGCGAGTTCCACTTCGACGCTTCTGTATCAGGCCTATAAGTATCTCTTTACCGACATGAACTACGGAAAAGGCTCGGCGATGTCGACGATCATCACCGTTATCATTCTTGCGATTTCCATCCTGTATATCCGGGTGCTCGGAAAACGCGATGACGAGTAAGGAGGGCCGGAAGATGCATAAAGTCAAAAAATACGCACCGAAAGTTCTTTACGTCATCCTTTTAGTGATCTTCATCGCGGTCATGGTCTTCCCGTTCTACTGGCTTGTCCTGACCTCCTTCAAGGATCCGAAGGACATCAGCCTGATGCCGACCGAACTCTGGCCGTCGCGCTTCTCGCTGAAATTCTTCAGCTATGCCTTCACGGAGCATCACCTGGAAGTATACCTTTTAAACAGCGTGATCGTTGCTTTAGGCGCGATGGGACTGACAATACTGTTCGCTTTCCCGGCGGCCTACGCCTTCTCGCGCATCCGCTTCAAATTCAAGAAGTTCTGGCGGAATGTGATCCTGTTAGCGAATATGTTCCCGATCATTGCGGTCGTGACCCCGATGTTCATCATTTTCCGCAAAATGCACCTGATCAACACCTACTGGGGTCTGATCATCCCGAGTGTAATCATCACGCTTCCGATGGCAATCTGGACCCTGCAGGCTTTCATTGATACGCTCCCGAAAGACCTTGAGGAAGCCGCGCAGATCGACGGATGCAGCCGCTTTCAGGCCGTCATCCGGATCATCTTTCCGCTTGCGGCGCCGGGTATCTTCACGACGGCAATCATCGCCTTCATCACAGCCTGGAATGAGTTTATGTTCGCCCTGATCCTGGTCACGAAGGATGCGATGCGCACGGTTCCGGTCGCGATCTCCATGTTCCCCGGCCAGTACACTGTCCCATGGGGCGATATGGCGGCGGCTTCGGTCATAGCAACCGTCCCGATTGTGCTTGTCGTGCTTCTGTGCCAGAAGTGGATCGTATCAGG
>CADCPV010000440.1 GCA_902803345.1 uncultured Eubacteriales bacterium
AAGCAGGATTCGGCACATATTCCGCGGCAAAAAAGTACACCACTTTTTCACAAATTAGCACTTGACAAGTGAGAGTGCAAGCGGTAATATATACGCAGATGTTAGCAGACTGGGTGTTTGAGTGCTAAATGCAGAAAGGAGCGAGCTTATGGAACTGGATGAGCGGAAGATGAAGATCCTTCGGGCCATCATCCGGACCTATCTGGATACCGGGGAGCCGGTTGGCTCGCGGACCATCTCCAAAGATGCAGAGCTGAATGTTAGTTCTGCGACAATCAGGAATGAGATGGCGGATCTGGAGGAGCTGGGGCTGATTGTACAGCCGCACACATCGGCAGGAAGAATTCCGACGGATGCCGGTTACCGGCTGTATGTCGATGAGCTGATGGAGGAAAAAGAACGGGCGGTCATGGATGTCCGGGATGTCCTTGGACACCGGATGGACCGGATCGAGAACACGCTCCAGACAATGGCGAAGTTTCTGGCCCGGAACACAAATTATGCAACTATGATATCCGGCCCGCGTTACACTGAAAATGAGCTGAGGCTGGTGCAGCTGTCAAGGCTTGATTCCAGACATTTGGTGACAGTCATCGTCATGGAAGGGAATCTGGTACGGAACAAGTTGATCGAGATCGAGAGCCCGGTTTCAGACAATGAGATTCTCAAGCTGAATGTACTGCTGAATTCGGCACTGCAAGGCAAGACTCTGGACAACATCACACTGACGCTGATCAGAAGGCTGAAGGAACAGGCCGGAGATTACAGCGGCGTCGTGGGATCGGTACTTGAGGCGGTGGCTGATGCAATATCCGAATCGTCCGAAGAACAGCCGGATGTTTACACAAGCGGCGCGACAAACATTTTCAAATATCCGGAGCTTTCCGACGGTTTGAAGGCAAGCGGGATTTTGACTACCTTTGAGGACAAGGATCAGCTCCTGAACCTGATGAGCCTGCCGGACAAAACGGACGGATCGATTCAGGTCTACATCGGCAAGGAAACACCGATCCAGTCCATGCAGGACTGCTCAATCGTTACGGCGAACTATGAACTGGATAAAGGAATCCGCGGCACCATCGGTATTGTCGGGCCGAAACGAATGGATTACGAGCATGTGGTCGGAACGCTGAAAACCCTGATGGAACAGCTGGACGACATTTATCATAAAAAAGAAGAGGAGGCGTAGTCTCTGTGTCAAGAAGAAATCGGAGAAGATTATTTGAAGATCCCGAGGAAGTCCGGGAAGAGGAGCTTGAAGAAGACCTGACGGAAGACAATCCGGACGGTTGGGAAGAAGCAGAAGACATCGAAAAAGAACCGGATTCCGAAAAGCCGGAAGAAGAATCTGCCGAAGAAGAAAAGGCAGAAGCACCGGAAGAAAAGAAGGATCCGAAGGATGAGAAAATTCAGGAACTGACCGACAGGCTGCAGCGCCTGATGGCAGAATTCGACAACTACCGGAAACGGACGGAAAAGGAAAAACTTCAGCAGTATGACCTTGGGGTTTCCGGAACCGTCGCGAAGCTGCTGCCGATGGTCGATTCCTTTGACCGCGGGCTCTTGTCCGTGAAAGACAGCGATCCCGACAGCCCGGTCGTCGCGGGCATGGAGCTGATTTACAAGCAGCTGCAGAAAGCATTTGACGAAATCGGCGTGGAAGCGATGAATGCGGAAGGAAAGGAATTTGACCCGAACTTCCACAATGCAGTGATCCAGGTTGAAAATGAAGACCTCGAATCCGGAACCGTCGCATCTGAGCTGATCAAAGGATATCTTTACAAAGGAAAAGTCGTACGGCCTGCAACCGTCAGCGTCGTACAGTAACTAGAATAGATCTGAAAGGAGAATTCATCATGAGCAAAATTATCGGTATTGACCTTGGAACCACCAATTCCTGTGTAGCAGTTATGGAAGGCGGCCAGCCGGTCGTCATCACCAACCTGGAAGGCAGCCGCACGACTCCGTCAGTCGTCGCCTTCACCAAGAACGGCGAGCGTCTCGTCGGCGAAGCCGCGAAGCGTCAGGCCGTTACCAATGCAGACCGCACGATCAGCTCGATCAAGCGGCACATGGGCACGGATTTCAAAACCCATATTGACGGAAAGTCCTACACCCCGCAGGAAATTTCCGCGATGATTCTGCAGAAGCTGAAAAGCGACGCGGAAAACTATCTCGGTGAAAAAGTAACCGAAGCTGTTATCACGGTTCCGGCATATTTCAACGATGCACAGCGTCAGGCGACAAAGGACGCAGGCCGTATTGCAGGACTTGATGTCAAGCGTATCATCAACGAGCCGACGGCGGCTGCTCTGGCATATGGCCTTGACAATGAAAAAGATCAGAAGATCATGGTCTACGACCTCGGCGGCGGCACCTTTGATGTCTCCATCATCGAGATCGGCGACGGCGTCATCGAAGTGCTTGCGACAAACGGCGACACGCACCTCGGCGGCGATGACTTTGACGACAAGATCACCCAGTGGATGATCAGCGAATTCCAGAAGCAGGAAGGCGTCGACCTCGGCAGAGACAAAATGGCCCTTCAGCGTCTGAAAGAAGCGGCAGAAAAGGCAAAGAAAGAACTTTCCACTGCAACCACGACAAACATCAACCTGCCATTCATTACGGCAACGGCAGACGGCCCGAAGCATCTGGACATGAACCTGACCCGTGCGAAATTCGACGAGCTGACCCATGATCTGATTGAGCGGACCGCAATCCCGGTACAGAACGCACTGCGTGACGCAGGCATTACGGCTGCGGAGCTTTCGAAGGTCCTTCTTGTAGGCGGATCCACCCGTATGATCTCCGCACAGGACAAGGTTCGTGCGCTGACCGGCCACGAGCCCAGTAAGACCCTGAACCCGGATGAGTGCGTTGCAATCGGCGCAGGTATCCAGGGCGGCAAGCTTTCCGGCGAAAGCGGAACCGGCGACATCCTGCTTCTTGATGTTACCCCGCTGACCCTTTCGATTGAGACCCTCGGCGGTGTCGCAACACACCTGATCGAGCGCAACACCACGATCCCGACCAAGAAGAGCCAGATCTTCTCGACAGCGGCAGACAACCAGACCGCAGTGGACATCAACGTTGTACAGGGCGAGCGTCAGTTCGCACGCGACAACAAGTCCCTCGGCCAGTTCCGTCTGGACGGCATTCCGCCGGCACGCCGCGGCGTTCCGCAGATCGAGGTGACATTCGATATCGACGCAAACGGCATCGTCAATGTGTCCGCAAAGGATCTTGGCACCGGCAAGGAACAGCATATCACGATTACCGCAGGCTCCAACATGTCCGAGGACGACATCAACAAGGCGGTCCGTGAGGCACAGGAGTTTGAAGCGGCTGACAAGGCCCGGAAGGAAGGCATTGACGCGAGAAATGACGCAGACAGCCTTGTATTCCAGACCAGACAGGCGATGAATGAAGTCGGCGACAAGCTCGATCCGACCCTGAAGTCCCAGGTTGAGGCAGACCTGAAGTCCCTCGAGGATGCAGTCAATGCCTGCTCGCCGGACAATGTTACACCGTCCCAGACCGAGGAACTGAAGGCGAAGAGAGAGACCCTTCTGAATTCTGCGAACCAGCTCTTCACCAAGATGTACGAAGCACAGCAGCAGACCCAGGGCGGCCCGCAGGGCGGTTTCGGATCAGGATCGCAGGGTTTTGACGGCGGATTCTCAGGCCAGGGCGGCTTCTCAGGCCAGGGAGGCTTCGGCGGTTCCCAGGGCTCCGCACCCGGCGGAGACGACGTTGTAGACGGCGATTACAAGGAAGTATAAGGCATCTGTGAAGTTTTAAGCGGCGGAGGCCCTCCGGCCTCCGCCGCTGCAGTACGTTAATCTATACAAAGTAAAAAGGAGAGGTATGGCAGATAAAAGAGATTATTACGAGGTGCTGGGCGTTTCCAAAACCGCCGATGATGCCGAGATCAAAAAAGCCTACCGGACTCTGGCGAAAAAGTATCACCCGGATGCGAACCCGGGCGACAAGGATGCGGAAGCCAAGTTCAAGGAGGCTTCCGAAGCATATGCGGTATTAAGCGACCCCGACAAGAGAAGACAGTATGACCAGTTCGGCCATGCTGCTTTTGAGGGCGGCGGCGGAGATCCCTTCAGCGGCTTTGATTTCTCAAGTTCGGGTATGGGTGATATATTCGGCGACATCTTCGGCGATATATTCGGCGGCTTCGGCGGCGGATTCGGGAGAGCTTCCCAGTCCGGCGGCGCACAGCGCGGCGGAAATGTCCGTACGACAGTCCGGATCACCTTCGACGAGATGGTTTCGGGCTGCAGCAAGACCATTTCCCTGAACCTCAAGGAAGAGTGCCCGACCTGTCAGGGCTCCGGAGCAAAGCCCGGAACCGCAAAGGAAATGTGCGCGAAGTGCAAAGGCTCCGGTCAGGTTGCCTACACACAGCAGTCGATTTTCGGAACCGTACGTTCTGTCCGGGCCTGCCCCGACTGCGGCGGCACGGGTCAGATCATCAAGGAAAAATGTCCGGACTGCCGCGGGACCGGTTACAAAACTGTCCGGAAAAATCTGGATGTTTCGATCCCTGCCGGTATTGAAACCGGTCAGAGCATCCGCATTTCCGGAAAGGGGGAACCCGGAACGAACGGCGGAGAGCGCGGAGACCTTCTCGTTGATGTTGTAGTCAGCGACAGCCCCCGTTTCACGCGTGACGGAATGGACGTTTATACCGAGGAAAAGATCAGCTTCGCGATGGCTGCACTCGGCGGTACAATACGCGTCCAGACCGTTGACGGACAGATCGAGTATGAAGTCAAACCCGGAACCCAGCCAGGAACCCGTGTGCGGCTCCGCGGAAAAGGCATTCCGAGCGTTCGGAACAAGAACTCACGCGGCGATCACTATATGATTCTGAATATCGCGGTTCCGACTTCCATGAACAGCAAACAGAAGGAAGCTTTACAGGCTTATGCGGAGTCGATGGGCGAGACCGGTCCGAATTCTCCGGGCGGCCGCAAGAAAGGACTGTTCCGCTGATGGGCCGCCTGGTATGTATCGGCGGCGGGACCTACGAGGAAATCGATCCGATCGCCCTCGAAATCGTCCGTCTGAGCGCGAAAAAGGTGCCAAATGTGCTTTTTATCGGCACAGCTTTACAGGATTCCACCAATCCGCTGACAAGCTGTAAAAAGACCTTTAAACGCGTTTCAAAGGGAAGTATCGTAAAGAAGCTTTCTCTGATCCGGAACAGCTATACCGATGAGGAAATCGACGGCCTTTTATCCTGGGCGGATATCATCTTTGTCGGCGGCGGCAATACGGTTTTCATGCTTCAGGAATGGGCAAAGCGCGGACTGCAGGAAAAGCTGATTCGGATCTACCGGGAAGACCTTGCGGTCCTGTGCGGAATATCCGCCGGTGCGGTCTGCTGGTTTACGACAGCTTACACCGACAGCGATTCCTATCTCGGTCAGGAAAGCTGGGAATACCGTATGATGGCGCCAGGCATCAACCTTCTGGACTATGTGATTTGTCCGCATTACAACATTCCGGGACGGGAGAAATTTGATACGGAAGTCGAAAAGACCGGAAAAACCGGAATTGCCCTCGAAGACAATACAGCCCTTATTGACAATCAGGGGAAAATCAGTTACATTAAAGCTGATGAACGGGCGCATGTCTGGAATTTCATTCCGGAAGGCGGCGTGTACCGGAAGACAGAAGTGATTTAGTGAATTGGCATCTGAAAACCCGAAAGGAGCATCAAATGGAGAACAGATTTTATATTTGCGAAACCTGCGGCAAAATGGTCGGCATGATCAAGAAGACCCCCTGTCCGGTGATGTGCTGCGGCAAGCCGATGAAGGAACTCGTGCCCGGTGAAACAGACGGCGCAGTGGAGAAGCACGTTCCGGTTTACACAAGAGAAGGCAATGTCCTTCATGTTGAAGTCGGCAGCACGCTGCATCCGATGATCGAAGCTCATTATATCGAATGGATCGCGGTCCAGACGAATCAGGGCATGCAGCGGAAACCCCTTGTACCCGGCGCAGAGCCGAAGGCGGATTTTGCCCTTCTTCCGGACGAAGAAGTTGTTGCAGTCTATGAATACTGCAACCTGCATGGACTTTTCAAGGGCTGATATTTCGGCAGTGAATTACAATTTGACAGGAGATTAATTGAATGGCAGAAGTAACAATTACAGCAGCGAATTTTGAGGAAGAAGTACTGAAATCCGATATTCCGGTTTTGGTGGATTTCTGGGCATCGTGGTGCGGCCCCTGCCGTATGGTGGCACCCATTGTCGCCGAGATCGCGGAAGAGTACGCCGGCAAAATCAAGGTCGGCAAAGTAAATGTCGACGAGGAAATGTCCATTGCGGCGAAGTTCGGCATCACCGGAATTCCGACCCTGCTCGTCTTCAAGGACGGACAGGTCGTCAATCAGCAGATCGGCTATGCACCGAAGGCATCGATCGTATCGCTTTTCAGCTGACGGATTATGTGATCGTATCAGTATAATTTTTAATATTTAAAG
>CADCPV010000441.1 GCA_902803345.1 uncultured Eubacteriales bacterium
ATCGCGAATCGCTCAGCTGCGTCCCACTGCGCAGTGCTCGCAGCTGGTGCACCTCCACGAGATCAATGACAGCGATGAACCGGCTAAGTCATAAGCATTCCGTATGTACAGGCTGTTTATACACAAGGAAAGATTCTGCATGTGTCAGGGAAGAATCTTACAGAATAGATATGTGAATGAACGTGTAGTTCTTCTTTTACCATCATCAAAGGTCTGCATAATGAGTATGCCCGTACTGCGGCGCACCTGATCCCTTGTCAGAGAACAATGTGCAAAAACCAGAGTTGCTGAAAAGTAACCCAAAACAAAACGAGAAGCCAGGGGGACGGAAACAAAAGGACCGTCCCCCTGGCTTCTTGCGTAGCTCGTGTGCTTCGCGGTTATTCCAGCTCGATCATTCATGCCGGCCGCGATCATGCCAGGCACGATCATCTATGCCGGCCGCGATCATGTTGGTCAGTGCCATGCATGGAAAGACTGAGCATGTCAAAAAATGTCAAAAGAACCATCACAAATCGTTCACAAATAAATTTGATTTTGACGCATTTTTTGATGGGGCGTCCATTATAATTTTGACAAAGATTTATTTGTCGGCAGTCTATGTGCGCTCAATTTGAGCCGTGGGGAGATGGCTTGCGTTGATACAGAGCATATCGATGCATATATGTGCTATAAAGCCTTGGCCCTTCCTGGGTGATTTCCCATAGACAAGACATGAATTCCGGTAGGAACTCCTCACACGAACTCCTGCAGGCATAACGCAAACAGCAGATTCCCGTTTATTTCTGAAAATTGGAAGCTGTGCTGTATTGTGCTTATGGCGAGCATGCAGACGATAATACCGTTGATGAGGTTATCCTATAGAGCACCTGTCAATCCAATCTGACGGACGACACGTGGGTCTGCCAGAGGAAAACGCCCGCAGTGGACAGCCGACGCGGCTGCCCCCCGGGGCGAGATCAGGAAAGGAGGCGGAAACAGACTTATCCGGAGACACTTCAGCTTTCAGGTTTCGACCAATGAGTTTAATCATGATCTGTCACATCGAGCAGGATGCCGTGCGGGAAACACGTGACCGCGTACATCGCAGCTCGTACCTGACGGCAGATGCGGATGCGCAGAGTAAGCAGGAGAGCACGTAGCAGGGGAGCAGAGAATAGCCGTTCTTTCACTCCGCGTAGCTAACGGGAAGAAAGGACGCCTGTACCCGATGTGCATACCCGACCGAAGTTCCGGTTACGGCCAGGAAGGGAGTCTCTAAAAGGGAGGATAAGTCACCAGAAAAAGAAGGCACTGTCAACTACATCAAATATAAGAAACGCAAACACTTATTAATACCTCATTTTGACGCTTAACATGACGAACCTTTCTTTAAAATAAGAGTACAAAGTGTACTGCGATAATGAAGAGCAAATACACTTTAATAATGTTAAGTAGAAAATAGGTAACCGACAACAATCTAGTCGGAAGGGAACCCTTCCATGTTTGCTCCGGCCCCGCCGGAACAAATGCCAATGCTTGAACTGTTTAACGCAAAGGATTCCTGCCTGGGATCGGGACCGAAACCTTTCAGGATATCCGAGCAGACAACAACATGGGATGGCGTGCCCTCCCGAGAAAGGATGATGTATGAAACGATTAAAAAAGATAATGGCTTTAGTCATTGCCATGGCGATGGTAGTGGCGATGGCGCTGCCGGCAATGGCGGCAAGCATTACAGTTGCAGATGACGCATCCTCAAATCATGTGTATAAGGTATATCAGATCTTTACCGGTACACTTACTGAGAAGACAGATGCTGCTACTGGTGAAAAAACACAGGTATTATCTAATATCGTGTATGGTGCCAACTACACAGGAAATGGCACACAAGGCATTACTGCAACAGCAGAAGCCAAAGCCATTGAAACTAATGGTACTTCAGCTCGTGATTTTGCAACTGTTTTAAAAGATGGTGATACAAGTAATGGTGAAATCAGCGGAACAGCCGTTGCAACACTGAATGCAGCTAATAGCTTTACAGCCTCCA